>JAIYAB010000443.1 GCA_027489275.1 Hyphomicrobiales bacterium | reverse complement strand
GGCTGGTGAGCCCGGAGGGGCAGAAGGCGATCGCCGACTACAGGATCAACGGCGAGCAGCTCTTCTATCCGAATGCGGGGCAGCCGGGGGCTTAGAGAGCGAGTCGCGAATAGGGGTGGGGAGTAGGGAGTAGGGAGTGGGAGTAGGGGGAGCGGAACTTGAACATTTCCGTCCCCGCTCAGTCCGTGCCTTGCCATTCGCCGTCCGCTCCTTCCTATTCCCTACTCGCCATTCGCCATTCGCTTTTCCCGCGCCGGGCCAGAAACCATGACGCCATCCGGTTCCGCCCACGACCATGACGCCACCCGGCCCGGCGAGATCGAGGCGCCGCTGCCGGAGCGGACTGATGCGCGGCTGGTGTTCATCGGCCGGATCCGCACGCCCTTCGCGACCCGGGATGATTGCCCGCGACGCGGTGCGCCGGACGGACCGGTGTGCCGGATCGAGATCGACGAGCCCTGGCGCCCGGCGCTGAAGGGCCTCGACCGGTTCGCCCGCGCCGAGGTGCTGTACTGGATGCACCAGGCCCGGCGCGACCTCGTGCTCCAGACCCCGAAGAACGGCGCGACGCACGGCACCTTCGCCCTGCGGTCCCCCGTGCGGCCCAACCCCATCGCCACCTCCGTGGTCGACATCGTCGGCTTCGAGGACGGCGCTGTGCTCGTGCGCGGCCTCGACTGCGTCGACGGCACGCCGCTGCTGGACCTCAAGCCCGACCGCGACGCGTTCCGCCCGCTTGCCCCGGAGCGTCGGACCGATGCGGCGTGCGTTCCCCCACCTTCGCCGGTATCCCCATGACGCTGGACCGTCGCCGTTTCATCGCCGCTGCATCCGCCGTCGTCGCGTGCCCGGCCGTGGCGCGCGCGTCCACCGTCACAGACGGCGCGGGACGTACGGTCGCCGTGCCGCGCAGCGTCGAGCGGGTCTTCCCGGCCGGTCCTCCGGCCGCCATCGTTCTCTACACGCTGGCCCCCGAGACCCTGCTCGGCTGGCCGCGCGCCAACCGCGCCGAGGAACTCGCCTATCTCGATCCTGTCATCGGCTCCCGGCCCGAGGTCGGCCGGCTGACCGGACGCGGCAACACGACGAACCTCGAAACGCTCCTGCAGCTGCGCCCGGACCTGATCGTCGACGTGGGCTCCGTCGCCCGGACCTTCGTCGAGACGGCGGACCGCATCCAGGCCCAGACCGGACTGCCCTATGCGCTGCTCGATGGTCGCTTCGACCGGATCGCTGAAAGCTACCGCCTTCTCGGCGCGCTGACGGGCCGCGTGGCACGCGGCGAGGACCTCGCGCGCCGCTGCGAGGACGTGGTGCGCACTTGCCTGTCGCGCATCGCGACGGTGCCTCCCGCGTCCCGTCCGCGCGTCTACTACGCGCGAGGTCCGCGAGGGCTGGAGACTGGCCTTGGCGGCTCGATCAACGTCGAGACGATCGAGTTCATGGGCGCCAGAAACGTTGCGGGCGACACGCGGGGCGGCCTCGCCACGGTGTCGCTGGAGCAGGTTCTTGCCTGGGATCCTGATGTCATCGTCACCATCGACCGCACGTTCGCGTCGACGGTGCGCGACGATCCGGCGTGGCGCGGCGTGACCGCGGTACGGCAGGGTCGGGTCCACCTGTCGCCCAAGCTGCCGTTCGGCTGGGTGGACTTCCCGCCCTCGATCAACCGCATCCCCGGCCTGCTGTGGCTCGGCAAGATCCTCTATCCGTCCCTTTTTCCCGAGGACCTGCGTGCCGTGACGCGAGACTTCTACGCGGCCTTCTATCATCGGACGCCCGACGAGGCCGGGATCGACGCCGTTCTCGACGGGCGCGGATGATGCGCGGCGGATTCGGCCGCGGACTTGCGGTCGCCGTCGCGGTCCTGCTCGGCGGGGTGGCGTTGGCCTTCACGCTCGGCCGCTTCCCCGTGTCGGCAGCCGACGTGGCGAGCATCCTGTGGTCGCGGCTCACCGGGCGTCCCTCCGGCATGCCGGGCAATGTGGAAGCCGTGGTCCTGTCCGTGCGGGGGCCGCGCGTCGTCGCGGCCATCCTGACGGGCAGCGCGCTTGCGGCCGCGGGCGCGGCCTTCCAGGGACTGTTCCGCAACCCGCTCGTCTCTCCCGACATCCTCGGCGCGTCGTCGGGCGCGGCGCTCGGCGCCGTGATCGGCATCTATTTCTCGCTCGGCATCTTCGGTATCCAGTCGCTCGCCTTCGTCGGTGGGCTCATCGCCGTCGCGGCGGTCTACACGCTGGGCTCCGCGCTGCGCGCCGGCGACACGACGCTCGCGCTCGTGCTGACCGGCGTCGTCCTGGGTTCGCTGCTGGGCGCCGGCGTCGGGCTCGTGAAGTATCTCGCCGATCCGTACAACCAACTCCCTGCCATGACGTTCTGGCTGCTCGGCAGCCTGTCGGGGACCGACGCGTCCGACCTGCTGCCTCTGCTGGGACCGGTGCTCGCGGGGACGATCGTCCTTCTCGCGCTGCGCTGGAAGCTGAACGTCATGTCGCTGCCTGACGACGAGGCGCAGGCACTGGGCGTCGCGACCGGCCCTGTTCGCCTAGCCGTCGTGGCGGCGGCGACGCTCGTCACGGCGGCCAGCGTGGCGGCGGCCGGAGTGATCGGCTGGGTCGGCCTCGTCGTGCCGCACCTCGCGCGGTTCCTCGTCGGCCCCGATTTCGGCCGGCTCCTGCCCACGGCGGCGATCCTCGGCGGTGGGTACCTGCTCGTCATCGATACGCTGGCGCGGACGCTCGCGCCCGTCGAGATCCCGCTGGGCATCCTCACCGCCGTGGTCGGCACGCCGTTTTTCATCTGGCTCCTGGCGTCCTCGCGACGGAGCTGGTCGTGAGCCTCTCCGCGCTCGATCTCGCATTCGGCCATCCCGGCCGCACGATCGGCCGCGGCGTCACGCTGGACGTCGCGCCGGGCCGGGTGCTGGCCCTGCTCGGCCCCAATGGGGGCGGCAAGACGACCCTGATGAAGACGCTGCTCGGCTTGCTGCCCGCCCATGGCGGCAGAGTCGCCCTCGACGGGCGCCCGATCGTGACCGTGCCGGTCAACGAGCGGGCCCGTCTGGTGGGTTACGTTCCGCAGGCCCATGCCGGGGCCTTCGCCTTCACCGCCCTGGAGATGGTCGTGATGGGGCGGACAGCGCGGTCCGGGCTGCTCGGCCGCCCGTCCGCACGGGACCGCGAGGTTGCGGCCTCCATGCTGCGGCAACTGGGTATCGGGCACCTCGCGGACCGGCCCTACACGATGATCTCGGGCGGCGAGCGGCAGCTCGTCTTCATGGCGCGCGCCCTCGCCCAGGAGCCGCGCTACGTGGTGCTGGACGAACCGACGGCGAGCCTCGACTTCGGCAACCAGGGCCTGGTCATGCGCCAGATCGCGTCGCTCGCCCGCGACGGTCTGGGCGTCTTCTTCACCACGCACGATCCGAACCAGGCGCTGCGCTACGCCGACGATGTGGCGCTGCTGTCGCAAGGGACGTTGGCCGCCCTCGGCGCGCCGGCTTCTCTCCTGCACGAAAGGACGCTGGGAGAGCTCTACGGCGTCGGCGTCGAGACGGTGGAGGCGCCGGACGGCCGGCGGGCGTTCCTGCCCGGCTGAATCGGCCCCGAAACGGTCACGCTCCCGCCCAACGGAGTCCGTGATCCGGGCGCTCGCTGGAGCCTCCGGTTTCACTGTCCGAGATCCCGCCATGTCCCGCTCCTCCCTTCTCGCCGCGACGGCTCTCGCCGGCGCCCTCCTGCCGCTTGCCGCAGCCTCTTTCGCCGGGGCCGCCGAGATCGAGGCGCGCAGCCGGGTGGAGGCCGTGACGGTCTATCCGGACGGCGCCACGGTCGTGCGCACCGTCCCGGTCCGTATCCCGGCGGGGTCGAACACGGTCGTCCTGCGAGGGCTGGCCGGCTCCATCGACCCGGCATCGATCCGCGTCGAAGGCGAGGGGTCGGCTCGGCTGTCGGTCGGCGGCGTTGACGTGCGGGCGGTCCCCGGCGACGCGCGCCCGGCGGCCGACCCCGCGCTGGAAAAGCGCATTGCCGGGCTGCGGGCCCAGCGCGACGTCCTGCTCGCCCGCGTCGAGGCGGCCGAGGGCAAGAAGAAGGCGATCATGCAGTTCGTCGCCGGCGGCGTGGACGGACGCGCCGGCAAGAGCGGCCTGCCGGCCGACCAGTGGGCGGCGGCGTGGGACGCCGTCGGTGATGCCCTCGAAAAGACCGGCGCCGCTCTCGTCGCCCTGCAGCAGCAGGTGGAGACCCTCGACGACGAGATCACCGCGCTGGAACGGGCCCGCCCGGCGGGGCCGCCGGCCGGGCAGCCGCGCCGTGACGTGGCCATCGCGCTCGATTCGCCCGGCGAGGCCGACGCGACGCTGCGGGTGACGTACCGGGTCGCCGGCGCGCGCTGGGCGCCCGTCTACGACGTCCGCCTCGACACCGGCGGCCCAGACCGCCGGCCGGGCCTCGAACTGGTGCGCCGCGCGCAGGTGAGCCAGTCGACCGGCGAGGACTGGACGGACGCCGCGCTCACGGTCTCCACCGTCCGCGCCGCGCGGGGCACCCAGGCTCCCGAGGTCGACGACCTCGTGGTGTCGCTCGTCGATCCGGTCGAGATCGCGCGGCGCGCCGAACGGGCGGCGTCGATGCAGCGCCGCGCGCCCGTGGCCGCCGCTCCTTCCCCATCGATGGCGGCGAAGCCCGCCCTCGCCGCCGAGGAGCCCGAGGACAAGGTGGCGGTGGCCGAGCAGGTCGCCGAGATCGAGGCTGGCGCTTTCCAGGCGTCCTACCGGGTGGCCGGCAAGGTCACCCTCGCCTCGGACGGCACGGTGCGCACCTTCGCGCTCTCGACACGGCGGATCGAGCCCGCGCTGGTGGTGAAGACGGCCCCGGCGCTCGACGAGACGGCTTATCTGGAAGCCTCCTTCGTGCACGAGGAGGAAGCGCCGCTGCTTGCCGGCGCGGTATCGCTGCACCGGGATGGCGTCTATGTCGGCCGCGGCCGGCTGGCTCAGGCGGCGCCGGGCGAGAAGGTGGAACTCGGCTTCGGCGCCGATGACAAGGTGAAGGTGACGCGCGTGCCGCTGCGCCGCCAGGCCTCGGAGCCCGGCTGGATCGGCAACACCCGCAACGAGGTCCGCGCATTCAGGACCACCATCCGCAACCTGCACGACATGCCGTTGCGGATCGTCGTGGTGGACCGGACGCCCGTCCCCGAGAATGCCTCCGTAACGGTAGAGCCGCTGCCCGGCATGACCGCGCCGACCGACAAGGCCCTGCGCGACCGGCGTGGCGTCGTCGGCTGGTCCTGGGAGTACAAGCCCGGCGAGCAGCGCGAGATCCAGCACGGCTATCGGATCGGCTGGCCGGCGGACCGCGAGCTCAGCTACGCCGGCGCGCCGCAGCCGGTGCGCCGTTGAACGGCGGCAACGGCGCGGGCGGCTCGGCACGCTTTACGGTCCCGTCGTGATTGGATAACACCTTCCGGCAAGCGCCGGCCCCGCCGCCTTGCGGTCCGGCCGGCGCAAGCCGTCTTCACCGCATCACGGGGGGCCGCCCGGACAGGCCCCTGGGGCCTCAGACCTGCGGAGTGAGTCGGATGGCCAATGTCGTGGTGGTGGGCGCCCAGTGGGGCGACGAGGGCAAGGGCAAGCTCGTCGACTGGCTCTCCGAGCAGGCCGACGTCGTCGTCCGGTTCCAGGGCGGCCACAATGCCGGCCACACCCTCGTCATCGCCGGCCAGACCTACAAGCTGTCCCTGCTTCCGTCCGGGGTCGTGCGGCCGGGCAAGCTCGGCGTCATCGGCAACGGGGTCGTGCTGGATCCCTACGCGCTGGCATCCGAGGTCGAGAAGCTTCGTGCCCAGGGCGTTCCGATCTCGCGCGACAACCTGCGCGTGGCCGACAATGTCACCCTCATCCTGTCCGTTCACCGCGACCTCGACGCGCTGCGCGAATCATCGAACAGCGGCACGGTCATCGGCACGACGAAGCGCGGCATCGGCCCCGCCTATGAGGACAAGGTCGGCCGGCGCGCGATTCGCCTGATGGACCTCGCCGACCTCGACACGCTGCCGGCCAAGATCGAGCGGCTGCTGTCCCACCACAATGCGCTGCGCCGGGGCCTGAACCTCGAGGAGTATGACGGCCGGGCGCTCTACGAGGAGCTTGCCTCCATCGCCCCGCAGGTGCTGCCCTACATGGACACGGTGTGGCAGCTCCTCGATGGCGAGCGGCGCGCCGGCAGGCGCATCCTGTTCGAGGGCGCGCAGGGCGCGCTGCTCGACATCGACCACGGCACCTACCCCTTCGTGACCTCCTCGAACACGGTGGCGGGACAGGCCGCGACCGGCTCCGGCGTGGGCCCGCGCGCCATCGGCTACGTGCTCGGCATCGCCAAGGCCTACACGACCCGCGTCGGCGGCGGCCCCTTCCCGACCGAGCAGGACAACGAGATCGGCGAGCTGATCGGTTCGAAAGGCAAGGAGTTCGGTGTTGTCACAGGGCGCAAGCGCCGCTGCGGCTGGTTCGACTCCGTGCTGGTGCGCCAGACGGTGAAGACCGCCGGCATCGACGGCATC
>JAIYAB010000020.1 GCA_027489275.1 Hyphomicrobiales bacterium | reverse complement strand
GAACGGCCCCGTGCCGACGGGCGCCTTGGCGCAGCCGGTGTTGCCGAGCTTCTGCACCGCGGTCGGGCTCACCGGCGACAGCTCGTTCTCCGCAAAGGAGGACACGGCGTCGGCGAAGGGCCGCTTGTAGCGCACGCGGATCTCGAACGGGCCGAGCACGTCGCTGCCCTCGTAGGGGCCGAGCATGTCGACGGCGGCCTGCGAGCCGGTCTTGGGGTCGACGATGCTGTCGAAGGTGAACTTCACCGCCTCGGCGTTGAAGGGCGTGCCGTCGTGGAACTTGACGTCCTCGCGCAGCTTCAGCGTCACCGACTTGTTATCGGGCGCGACGGTCCAGGACTTGGCGAGGCCGGGATGGAGCTTGCCGTTCTCGTCGGCTGCGACGAGCGAATCGAACACCTGGACGATGACCTGCTCCTCGTGGCGCGACTGCGTCACGCGGGGGTCGTAGGTCACGTCGCTGTTGGAGTCGTCCGCCCAGACGACGGTGAGGTCCTGGGCGAATGCGGCGCCGGCCTGTCCCAGAAGTCCCGCGAGGACCATGGTGCTGGCCAGAAGAAACGTGCGGCGTCCAGTCATTGTCTTTCCCCTCTCCGATCGCGACCCGCGCCTTGGCGACGGGTCTCCCGTTTCACGTGTGCGGCGCCGGGCGCTTCTGGGCCCGTCCCGGAGCGTGGCTCCGGCGGGCGCGGCCCTTGTGGCGCTAGTGCACCTCTCTGCCTCCCTTGAAGACCCGCAGGCGGTCGACGTCGCCGAGCACGGCTATGTCTTGCGTCGGATCGCCGTCGACGAGAACCAGGTCGGCGAGCTTGCCCGCCGTGATCCGGCCCGCCTCGATGCCGAGCAGGTCCGCGTTCGTCGCCGTCGCGGCCGTGAGGGCCTCGAGCGGCGTCAGCCCGCCCTGCACCAGCAGGGCGAGCTCCTTCCAGTTGACCGGCCCGTGCTCGAGCATGAAGCCCGCATCGGTGCCGGAGCAGATGCGCACGCCGGCCTTGCGGGCCATGGCGAGCGACTTCCACTTCGCCTCGCGGGCGGCGTTGAGCCACCGCCACGAGCCGGCGGACACGCCCTGCTCCTCGGGCGTGAAGTCGAAATTGCGCTCGTTCACCAGCAGCGTCGGCACGTAGTAGGTCCCGTGCTTCACCATCAGGCCGATGATGCGCTCGTCGCAGAAATGCGCGTGCTCGACGCAGTCGACGCCATGGATGATCGTGTTGGCAAGCCCCTCGTCGCCGGACGTGTGCGAGGCGACGGTGTAGCCCTGCATGTGAGCCTCGTCGCAGGCGGCCGCGATCTCCTCGTTGGTCATCTCCTGCCGGCACCAGACGCCCGGCGTGCGGGAGACGGAGACGCAGGTGTTCACCTTGATGAAGTCGGCGCCGCGCTTGATCTCCTCGCGCACGCCCTGCCGGAAGGCGACGGGGCCGTCGCAGGGGCGCGTCAGGTCGCGGAATTCGGTGTGGTCGGCCCAGCCGGGCTGGTCCATGTGGCCGCCGGTGACCGAGAGGCCACGGCCGCAGGCCTTGATGCGCGGGCCCTCGACATGGCCGGCGTCGATGGCCTTGCGCAGGTCGATGATCGTGCCGCCCGGCGCGTGCATGTCGCGCAGCGCAGTGAAGCCGTGGCGCAGCGTGTTGCGCGCGTAGGAGGCCGCGCGCAGCGCGATCGCCGGATAGGACAGTTCGGTGAGCTCGGCCCGGAAGGCGCGCTTGTGCGGGATGCCGCTGTAGGCGAGGTGCACGTGCGCGTCGATGAGGCCGGGGATCATGGTGCGCGTCGGCGCGTCGATCACCGTCGCGCCGTCCGGCGTCCCGATGTCGGCGGCACGCCCCGCCGCGACGATCCGCTCGCCCTCCACCAGCACGGCCGCGCCGTCGACGGGCTTGGCCCCCGAGCCGTCGGCGAGACGGCCCACGCGGATCAGGAGGCGGGCGGCCGCGTCGCTCATGCCGGTTTCCCTTCGCCGCGCAGCGTGAGCACGAGGTCCCACGCGCGGACATACTGGTCGTGGATGCCGTTCGGGTCCTGCAGCGGGAGGTGGACGAAGGCCGGCGCGATCTCGATCGAATCCTTCCAGATCTTGCGCTGCGCCTCGCCGTAGGTCGTCTCGCTCATCGCGGTGTGCACCGGGTGCCCGGGCGTCACGCTGTTGACCGCGATGCCGAAGGCGCCGAGTTCCAGCGCCAGCGCCCGCGACAGGCCCTCGATGCCGAATTTCGTCGCGCAGTACACCGCCTCGTCGACGCCGCCCTTGATGCCGGCATTGCTCGAGACGTTCATGATCGACCCGCTGCGCCGCGCCTTCATGCCCGGCGCGACGGCCTTGCAGCACAGGAACGACGCCCGCAGGTTGATGTCGTGCATCCAGTCCCATTCCTCGACGGTCGTCTCGTCGATGGGCTTGAAGAAGATGACGCCGGCATTGTTGACGAGCGCGTCGATGCGGCCCTCGGCGGCCTCGATTCCCGCGAAGGTCTCCGCGATGTCGGGGGCCGAGCGCAGGTCGAGCGTGTGGCCGGTCGCCGTCCCGCCGGCGGCGGTGATGGCGTTCGTGACGACGGCGAGTTCGTCGCTCAGCCGGTCGATCAGATGCACATGCGCGCCCTCGGCGCCGTAGAGCGTGGCGACGGCCCGACCGATGCCGCGCGCGGCCCCGGTGACGACGCAGACCTTGCCCGCGAGCTGCCCGCTCATGTGGCGACCCTCCCGCCGTCGATCAGCAGCCCGATGCCGGTGACGAAGGACGACTGGTCGGAGGCGAGGTAGAGCACCGTCTGGGCGATCTCGTCGCCCGTGCCCATGCGTCCCAGCGGCGTGATGGCGCGCCACTTCTCCTCGACAGCGGCCGGATCGGCGGCGAGCTTCGCGTTGCGGCGGTTCATGTCGGTGTCGATGACGCCGGGATTGATCGCGTTCACGCGGATGTTGCGGCGGGCGTACTCGATGGCGAGCACCCGCGTCATCGACATCACAGCGCCCTTGGAGGACGCGTAGGAGATGTTGCCGCCGACATTGGCGAAGGCGCTGACGCTGGAGTTGTTGACGATGGTGCCACCGCCGTTGCGCAGCAGCGCCGGAATGGCGTGCTTGCAGCCGAAGAAGGTGCCCTTCAGGTTGATGCCGATGACCCGGTCGAAGAGCTCCTCGGTCACCTGGTCGGACGGTGTGACGGGCTGCTCGATGCCGGCATTGTTGAAGATGGTGTCCAGCTTGCCGTAGCGCTGCTCGGCGGCGGCCACCAGGGCGGCGACGTCGGCTTCCTTCGAGACGTCGCAGCGCAGGAACGTGGCGCGACCGCCCGCCGCCTCGATCTCGGCGACGGCGCTCTGGCCGCCTGCCATGTCCACGTCGCCGATGACGACGGCGGCGCCTTCGCGGGCGAAGAGCAGCGCGGTCGAGCGGCCCATGCCGTTCCCCGCGCCGGTGATGACAGCGACCTTGCCCGACAGCCTCACGCGGATCGCCTCCTGCTCGTCTCCGGGCGCCCGAATCCCGGGCTGCGTCGTCCCGATCGTGGCATCCGACTTGCTTCGCCCCGCAGGCAAAACCGTCGCCGCATGCCGACCACGGAATGCTAGTCGCGGTCTAATTGTATAACAAGCTAATATTTCTGCTTGAGGCGCGCGACGGCTCGTGGTCGGATGTGGTCAGGCTGTTCGAAGGGACGAGATGGCGACGCTTCAGCCTGACGAGATCATCCGCATCGAGGGTCTGGAGACCCGGTTCGAGACCGACGACGGCCCGGTGCGGTCCGTCGACGGCGTCGACCTGCACCTGACGCGCGGCGAGACGCTGGCGAT
>JAIYAB010000130.1 GCA_027489275.1 Hyphomicrobiales bacterium | reverse complement strand
GACCAGACCGTCGCTCTGACAGTTGAAATTGAATGAGAAGCCATTCGGGTAACCGGCGTCGGCGAGCAGCTTCTTTGCGCCTTCGAGATCGAAAGGCAAACGCGGCTCCTGCTCCGGGGTGTAACCGGGAATCGCAGGAGCGACGATCGCGCCCGTATTGCGCGACAACCCACGCATGGCGCGACGCTGCACACCATCGATGTCAATGGCGCGATACATCGCTTCCCGCACGCGAATGTCGTTCAGCGGATTCTTGTCCGTGACGTCGCTCTCGAACAGCTTGTCCTTGAGATTGAAGGCGAAGATCACCGTGCGCAATTCGTTCGTCTGTAGCACCTTCACCTCGGGCGAGGCGGAAAGCCGCTGGAGGTCCTGGAGCGGTGCGACATTGGTGAAGTCGATCTCGCCTGACAGCAACGCTGCTACGCGCGTCGCAGCCGAACTGATCGGCATGAAGTCGATACGCGCGATGTTGTGCTGTGGCTTGTCCCACCATTTCGGGTTGGCGACGAAAACCGTGCGCGCGTCGGCGCGGCGGCTCTCCACCACGAAGGGGCCGGTTCCATTGGCGTTGTCGGTGGCAAAGCCCTTGATGCCCTTGCCCGAGTCGGTCGGAAGGCTCGCGCCGTTCGCCTCCATCCACTCCTTGTCGAGAATGTAGATGTTGGTCAGATCATTGAGCAGCAGCGGATAGGGGCCGTTCACCTCGATCTCGACCGTGTAGTCGTCGATCTTGCGGGACGACTTGTAGGCCGGAAGGTTGCCCTTCAGCGGCGATGTCTCGTGCGTCACGCGCGTCAACGACGCGAGCACGTCATCTGCCGTGAAAGGAGCACCATTGTGGAACGTGACCCCCTGGCGGAGCTTGAAGCGCCATACCGTGGGCGACACCGTTTCCCAGGATTGAGCCAGCGCGGGCTCGATCTTCAGGTCGCCAGTATAGCGTACCAGGCCTTCATAGACGTGATTGAGGACGGAGAGCGTGAACGTCTCGCCGAACGAGTAAGGGTCGAGCGACGCGATCTCGCGCGCTGCGCCCCACCGAAAGGTCTTGCCCTGCTGCGCTTCCGCACCCGCAACGCCGAAACCTAACACGGCCAAAGAAATTGCGGCGGCAACGAGGCCCCGCCTTCCCGGCGAACGCGTGGTCAAAGCTTTCGTGGTCATCCCAACCCCCGTTCTCGCTATCCGACTGTGCCTGATTGGTCGACGTTCTGCACAATCGGCAATCAGGTCGTGCACAAAAACAACTCATCTTGTATGCACATTTACAATCGTATTGTATGCGATCGTTATCGGCAAGTCGGTAGCTTCTCCAGTTCACTTGCGCGTCCCGTCGTGCCAAAAGCACGACACGCGGTTCGAACGGATGACACGTGGCGCCAAGACATCTTTCCCATCAGCCAAGCGAATCGCCGAGCGGAGGTGCGCCGCAATCCGGCAAGCCGGGCATGCGTGCGCTCGCGGTGTACCGCGCGCTTCGCAAGGCGATCCTCGAACAGGCCCTCAGCCCGGGCATGAAGCTTCCCGAAGACGCGATCGGCGATCGCCTGGGGGTGAGCCGAACGCTTGTCCGCGAAGCACTCGGCCGGCTGGCGCTCGAGGGGCTGGTCGAACTGAAGCCCAATCGTGGAGCGTCCGTTGCCTATCCGACGCTCGAGGAGGCGCGCGATGTATTCGACGTCAGGCGCGGTCTTGAACGGTTGGTGGCCGAGACGCTGGCCGGGCGCCTGACCAATGCGCAGGCTGACGCGCTGGCGGCGCATGTTCGACAGGAAGAGGCCGCGCATGGGCGCGACGGACACGAGTCGATCCGCCTCGCAGGCGAGTTCCACATCATGCTCGCCGACATGACTGGAAATGCGATTCTCGCTCGCTACGTGCAGGAGGTCAGTTCCCGCTGCTCCCTGATCCTCGCCATCTACGGCCGTCCGCATTCATCGGAATGCGCGGTGTCCGAACACCGCCAATTGATCGAGGCCCTGCAGCAAGGGGACGGCCGGCGCGCCGCCGACCTGATGGACCATCACTTGCAGGCTGTCGTGTCCCGCGCGCTGATCTCTCCAAGGACGGATAAGGATATCCGGGATCTCCTCGGGCCATATGCCATCGGCGAGGGGTTGACGAGCGCATGATCAGATCGGCCGACACCGTGACCTTCGATTTCGCGTCGCTGACGCCCCGCGAGCGATACAAGCTCCTGATCGGGGCGGTGGTGCCGCGGCCCATCGCGCTGGTGACCACGGTTTCAAGCGATGGCGTGCCGAATGCTGCCCCCTTCAGCTTTTTCAACTGCCTGTCCGCCGATCCGGCGATCCTCGCGCTCGGCGTCGAATACCGCATGACGGGTCCCCAGAAGGACACCGGCCGCAACGTGCGCGACACCCTTTGCTTCACCGTCAACATCGTGTCGGATGCGATCCTCGAAGCGATGAATGTCTGCGCGGTCCCGTTCGAGCCCGGCGTCGACGAACTCGTCGAGGCCGGGCTGACGGCCCGGCCGGGGGTCAGGGTCGCATGCCCGTGGATCGGCGAAGCGCCGGCGGCTTTCGAATGCCGGCAGCACACGACGCTTGGCATCGGAAACTCCCGCGAGATCATCCTGGGCGAAGTGCTCTACGCGCACTTCAGCGCGTCCGTCGTCGATGCTTCGAACCTGCATGTCGATCCGGTGGCGCTTGATGCCGTCGGGCGTATGGGTGGCCAAGGGTACGCAAGCACCCGCGACTACTTCGATCTCCCGACGATGTCCGTCGAAACGTGGCGTCGCGAGGGGCTGAACGGCGCGGAACGCACGCACCAGCTCTCGAAGCAGGCTATCAAGCGCCTATAACCCGACGGTCCACTCAAGGTAACACTGCGCCTGTCGCGTCGATCGAAAGCGGCCGTCGCCTCCATTGTAATGCCGCGCGATGTTTCGTCCCGTCACGAGCAGCGCGCAGCGCGGGGGTAAAGCAGGTGGGAGGGCGCTATCACGTTAGTCGGCACGGGCACATGGTTCGTGCGGTCGCTCCTCGCCGTTAGGCCGCGAGGCTGGCGTACGAGATGGGCGTCATTCCCAACCCGTTC
>JAIYAB010000291.1 GCA_027489275.1 Hyphomicrobiales bacterium | reverse complement strand
CCGCGCCAGAAGCCGGGGGGGACCGGCGGCGTGCGCATGGCGTGGTCGATCAGCAGGTTGGGAATGGTCGTGTAGCCGAATACGCCCTCCGTGCCGGTCGCGTTCAGGCCCTGGAAGGTTGCCGGGTCGCGGCCGTTCTGCAGGCCGTTCGGGTTCACCGTCGCCAAAATCGACTGGCCCGAGATGCGCATGTGCAGCCCGGTCACGTTGCCCTGCGCGTCGACGGCGGCGGTCAGCTTCGCCATCGTGGAGGGGTGGTAGTGACCGTGGAGCTGGTCCTCCTCGCGCGACCAGACCAGCTTGATCGGCGTGCCGGGCATCGCCTTGGCGATGGTCACGGCCTGCCGCACGTAGTCGTGGCTGGTCGCGCGCCGGCCGAAGCCGCCGCCGAGGTTCAGCCGGTAGACGTCGCACTTGTCGATCGGAAGGCCCGATGCCGCCACCGTCGTGGCCAGCGCGGCCTCGGCGTTCTGCGTCGCTGTCCATACCTCGCACTTGTCCGCGGTCCAGAGCGCCGTGGCGTTCATCGGCTCCATGGTCGCGTGGTGCTGCCACGGGAACCGGTAGGTGGCTTCAACCACCTTGGCGGCGCCGGCGATGGCTGCCTTCACGTCGCCGGCCTGGTTGCCGACGAAGGCCTGCTCGGCGGTGAGCCCATCCTTGAGGATCGCGGTGTAGCTCTCCGTGGAGAAGTTCGCGTTGGGGCCCTCGTCCCAGACGATCGGGAGCGCGTCGAGCGCGGTCTTGGCGCGCCACCACGTGTCGGCGACGACGGCGACGGCGGTGTCCCCGACCTGCACGACCTTCTTCACGCCCGGCATCGACTGGACCTTGGCGGCGTCGAAGCTCTTCAGCTTGCCGCCGAACACGGGGCAGTCCTTGATCGCGGCGTTGAGCATGCCCGGCAGCTTCATGTCGAGGCTGTAGACCTGCTTGCCGTTCAGCTTCTCGGCGGTATCGAGGCGCTTCACCGGCTTGCCGGCGACCGTCCAGTCCTTCGGATCCTTGAGCGGGATCTCCTTGGGCGGCTCGAGTTTGGCGGCGGCCATGGCGAGCTGGCCGTAGGTGGCGCTGCGGCCGGACGCGGCGTGCGTGACGACGCCCTTGGACGTCCTGCACTCGCCGACCGGCACGTTCCACTGGTTGGCGGCTGCCTGCGTCAGCATCATGCGGGCGGCGGCGCCGCCCTTGCGCATGTAGTCGTGCGAATCGCGGATGCCGCGGCTGCCGGCGGTGCCGAAATTGCCCCAGATGCGGTTGCGCGCGACGTTCTGCCCGGGGGTGGGGTACTCGGTGGTGACCTTCGCCCAGTCGCAGTCCAGTTCCTCGGCGACGAGCTGAGCGAGGCCGGTGAGCGTGCCCTGGCCCATCTCGACGCGCCCGACGCGCACGACGACGGTGTCGTCCGGCTTCACGACGACCCAGGCGTTGATCTCGTCCGGCGTCAGCGCGGCCTGCGCCTCGTCGCCGAAGGGGAGCTGGAAGCCGAGGGAAAGCCCGGCGGCGGCGGCGGTGGATCCCTTGATGAATCCGCGGCGGGTGGTGTCGATGACGGTCATGATGATGTCCCCCCTCAGCCGGCCATGCCGTTCGACGCCTGCTTGATGGCGGCGTGGATCCGGTTGTAGGTGCCGCAGCGGCAGATGTTGGTCATCTCGGCCTTGATCTGCTCGTCCGTCGGCTTCGGGTTGGCAGCGAGCAGCGCCGCCGCGGCCATGATCTGGCCGGACTGGCAGTAGCCGCATTGCGGCACGTCGAGGTCGAGCCAAGCCTTCTGCAGCGGGTGCGAGCTGTCGGGAGACAGGCCCTCGATGGTCACGATCTTCTGCTCGGGCTTGAAGGCGCTGATCGGGATCGAGCAGGAGCGAAGCGCGACGCCGTCGACATGGACCGTGCACGCCCCGCACTGGGCGACGCCGCAGCCGTATTTCGTGCCGGTGAGGCCGACCTGCTCGCGGATGGCCCAGAGCAGCGGCGTGTCCGGATCGGCATCGATTTCGCGCAAGGCCCCGTTGATGGTGAGCTTGACCATATGTCCTTCCCCAATCTTTGTTTTGCGGGCGTCCGGCGCCCTTGCGTTCTTCGTCCGCGCGTCGCCGCCCCATCGGTTGGGGACGCCGGTCAGTAGAAATCCTAACGGGGTCGCGCGGCGCGGGAAAGACACGAGCCCGTGCGCTGCCGCCGGGCTGGCCCACGGCCACGGCATGCCGCGCGGGGCTCGCGGCGCATCTCGGTGAGACCCATGACCGAGTGGCAGCCCGTCCGCACAAAGCCCAGCCGCGCATACCACGCCTCGAGCTGCTGCTGGTCGGGACCCGGCCCGTCGCGGCACAGGCTCATCGCATGCAGCCGAATGGGCACGAGGAGACGGTCGGCGAGCGCCAGAAGGCGTTTCATTGCCGCCCGGCCGAGTCCCCGGCCGCGCGTGTCCGGCTCGACCTTCAGCATGTCGAGGGTGATGACCCCATCCTCGAGCGCGAGGGACAGGTTCACGTCGGACCCGAAGGAGCGTACGAGGGTCTTCACTGCGTCATGAAGCCGCGTCTGGTCTCCCGGGCCTGCGGCATCGGCGGTCCAGCGTGTGTCGAGCTCGACGGGCATGAAAGTGAAACGCGCCGCGCCGGACAGCGGTTCGTCGGCTTGCTCATCCGTCGCAATCACCAGGCGGCTTTGACCGCCGCCGCCGGGGAGCGGTACAAGCCCCGCCCGCCCAGCCGCAGGAGCGACTCATGCTTTCCATCAGCCAGCGCATCGCCCGGGAGCTCGGCGTGGCCGAGGCGCAGACGAGCGCGGCCATCGCGCTGCTGGACGGTGGCGCGACGGTCCCGTTCGTGGCGCGCTACCGCAAGGAGGCGACGGGCTCGCTGGACGACATCCAGCTCCGCGCGCTGGACGAGCGGCTGCGCTACCTGCGCGAGATGGACGAGCGCCGCAAGGCGATCCTCCAGAGCATCGAGGAACAGGGCAAGCTGGACGCGTCCCTGCGCAAGTCCATCGAGGACGCCGATTCGAAGGCGCGGCTGGAAGACCTCTATCTCCCGTACAAGCCGAAGCGGCGCACCAAGGCGCAGATCGCGCGCGAAGCCGGGCTCGAACCGCTCGCCGACGGCCTGCTGGCGAGGCCGGAGACCGATCCGAAGGCCGCGGCGGCGGCCTTTGTGAACGCGGACAAGGGCGTCGGTACGGTCGAAGAGGCGCTGGAAGGCGCGCGCTCGATCCTCGTCGAGCGCTTCGCCGAGCACCCGGCGCTGGTGGGTTCGCTGCGCGAGGAGTTCTGGAAGGCCGGTCGCGTGACCGCGAAGGTCCGTGAGGGCAAGAAGACCGAGGGCGCGAAGTTCTCCGACTATTTCGACTTCAGCGAGCCGCTGACCCGGCTCCCCTCCCACCGCATCCTCGCGCTGTTCCGGGGCGAGAAGGAGGAGGTACTGGATCTCAGGCTGGAGGCCGAGGAGGCGGACACGCCGCCGGGACAGCCCGGGCTCTACGAGCGGCGTATCGCGGCGCAGTTCGCGATCTCCGACCGGGGCAGGCCGGGCGACCGCTGGCTGTTCGACTGCGTGCGCTGGGCGTGGCGCACCCGCATCATGACCAACATCGGCGTCGACCTGCGCCTGCGGCTCTGGCAGCTCGCGGAGGACGAGGCAGTGAAGGTGTTCGCCGGCAACCTGCGGGACCTGCTGCTGGCCGCGCCCGCGGGCGCCCGGCCGACCATGGGCCTCGATCCCGGGTTCCGGACGGGCGTCAAGGTCGCGGTCGTCGACCGGACCGGCAAGGTGGTGGACACCGCCACGATCTATCCCCACGAGCCGCAACGGCGATGGGACGAGGCGCTCGGCGTGCTGGCGGCGTTGGCGATGCGACACAAGGTGGAGCTCGTGGCCATCGGCAACGGCACGGCGTCGCGCGAGACGGACAAGCTCGCGGCCGAGCTCATCGCGAGACATGCGCAGCTCAAGCTGACCAAGGTGATGGTGTCGGAGGCGGGCGCCTCCGTCTATTCCGCCTCGGCCTACGCCTCGCAGGAGCTGCCGGACCTCGACGTGTCGATCCGCGGGGCGGTGTCCATCGCCCGCCGGCTGCAGGATCCGCTGGCCGAACTCGTGAAGATCGACCCGAAATCGATCGGCGTCGGCCAGTACCAGCACGATCTGGCGGAGCACAAGCTGTCGCGCTCGCTGGACGCCGTGGTCGAGGATTGCGTGAACGCCGTCGGCGTCGACGTCAACACGGCGTCCGCGCCGCTGCTCGCGCGAGTGTCGGGCGTCGGCGAGACGCTGGCGCAGAACATCGTGCAGCATCGCGACGCCAACGGGCCGTTCCGCTCGCGCTCGAAACTGAAGGAGGTGCCGCGGCTGGGCCCGAAGGCGTTCGAGCAGTGCGCGGGCTTCCTGCGTATCCCGGACGGCGACGATCCGCTCGACCGCTCCGGCGTGCATCCGGAGGCCTATCCCGTAGTGCGGCGCATCCTCTCGGCCACGAAGGGCGACATCAAGGGCCTGATCGGCGACGGCGCGACCCTGCGCAAGCTGCGCCCGCAGGATTTCACCGACGAGACGTTCGGCGTGCCCACCGTGAGCGACATTCTGAAGGAGCTCGAGAAGCCCGGCCGCGACCCGCGCCCGGCTTTCCGTACGGCGGAATTCAAGGACGGCGTCGAGAAGATCTCGGACCTGCGGCCGGGGATGATTTTGGAAGGGGTCGTCACCAACGTCGCCGCCTTCGGCGCGTTCGTGGACGTGGGCGTGCACCAGGATGGGCTCGTGCACATCTCGGCCATGGCGAAGACCTTCGTGAAGGATCCGCGCGCCGTCGCGCGGCCGGGCGACGTGGTGCGCGTGAAGGTTCTGGAGGTGGACGTCCAGCGCAAGCGTATCGCGCTCACCATGCGCCTCGACGACGAGGCCGGCGCCCAGCCGCCGCGCGGCGGAGCAGGGCGCGACGCCGGCGGCCCGCGCGCGCCGGCGCCGCCGCCGCGGCGCGACCAGCCGGCAGGGGGCGCCGGAAACGCCTTCGCGGATGCCTTCCGCAAGGCCGGCCTGCCCCCCAAGCGATAGTCTGGCCCGTCCTACCGCGGGGTAGGCCCCGACAATCCTGCGTGAATCGCGGGAGCGCGTCCTTGCATCCGCGGCGGGAGGCTGCATTGATCGGGCCGCCATGGTCCTGCGTCCCGTTCCCGCCCTGTCGAGCCTGCTGGCCGCGCTGCTCCTCGGCGGGTGCCTCGCCGCCGACCCGCCGGACCCGAAGCTCGACGTCCCCGCGGGCTTTCGGGAGGCGTCCGAGCGCGCCCCGGCGTCGCCGGTCCGACAGGACTGGTGGAAGAGCTTCCGCTCCGCCGAACTGACGCGGCTGACCGAGGCGGCGTCGGTGGCCAATCTCGATGTCGCCGCCGCGGTGGCGCGCATCGAGCAGGCCGATGCGCGGGCGCGGATCGCCGGCTCGGCGCTGTTGCCCGTCATCGGAGCGACGTCGGACGTTCGCCGGACGCGGGCCGGTTCCGCCGACGGGACGCGCGTGGGGGAGGGCATCAACCGCTACGGCGTCGGCGTCAGCGCCAGCTACGAGATCGACCTGTGGGGCCGCAATCGCGATACGCTGCGCGCCGCCGAGAGCGACGCGCTGGCCGCGCGGTTCGACCGCGACGTCGTGGCGTTGACGAGCACCGCCTCGACCGCCCAGCTCTATGTGCGGATCATGGCCGGGCGCGACCGCATCCGCATCGCGCGCAACAACCTCGAGAGCGCGCAGCGCGTGGAGCGGCTCATCCGCGACCGTGTGGAGGCCGGCACTGCGACGGCACTCGACCTCGCCCAGCAGCAGAGCGTCGTCGCGGGACTGCGCGCCGACATCCCGCCCATCGAGCTCGCCATCGCGGAGAACACCGCCTCGCTGGCCGTGCTCGTCGGCCGGGCGCCGGAGCGGGTCACCGTGGCCGGATCGGGCATGGGCGGCCTCGCGCTGCCGCAGGTGCGGGCGGGGCTGCCGTCCGAGCTGCTGGCGCGCCGGCCCGACATTGCGCTGGCGGAGGCGCGCCTCGCGGCGGCGAACGCGGACGTGCAGGCGGCACGCAAGGCATTCTTCCCGTCGATCTCCCTGACCGCCGCCGGCGGCTTCGAGAGCATCGCGCTGTCCAGCCTCTTCAACCCGGGGGCGGGGTTCTACTCGATAGGGGCTGGGCTGGTGCAGCCGATCTTCGAGGGCTGGCGGCTGCAGGGCGAACTCGACCTCGCCCGCGGCCGGGAGGCCGAGCTGCTTCAGTTCTACCGGCGGGCGGTGATCAGCGCCTTCGCCGATGTCGACCGTGCGCTCGCGGCTGTCCGCAAGCTGGCCGAGCAGGAACGCCTGCAGCGCGAGTCGCTGGAAAGCTCCCGCCGCGCCTACGAATTGGCCGGCCAGCGGCTGCGCGAGGGTACGGTCGACATCGTGACGGTGCTCAATGTGCAGCAGAGCCTGTTCCAGGCCGAGGATGCGCTGACGCAGGTGCGTCTTGCCCGTCTTTTGGCCTCCATTGCGCTCTATCAGGCCCTGGGTGGCGGGTTTGTGACCGCCGACGCGCGAGCGGTTGCAGCGCGCGCGCCCTGAAACGCGTAAGACTGTCGCGAACGGCGGCCGGGCCCCCGGCCGAGACCGCCGCACCGGAGTTGAGCCATGAGACGCAAGTGGCGCGTCGCCCTGCCGGCGATCGTGCTGATCGCCGCGGCGGCCGTCGTGGCGCCGGTTTTCCTGGAGCGGCCCGCGCCGAACGACCCGCCGCGCCAGTCGCGGCGCAACCGCGACCGGCCGTCGGAGGATCCCGTTCCTGTGCTGGCCGCGGCCGCGCGCCGCGCCGACATCCCGGTCCATATCGACGGCGTGGGCACGGTGCGGCCCGCCAACACCGTCACCGTCAAGCCGCAGGTCGACGGCCAGCTCCTGGCGCTGACCTTCCGCGAGGGGCAGGACGTGAGGAAGGGCGATGTGCTCGCGCGCATCGATCCCACGCCCTACAGGGCGCAACTCGACCAGGTGATGGCGCGCAAGGCGCAGAACGAGGCGCTGCTGGAGAACGCCCGGCGCGATCTCGAACGCTACCAGCGTCTTGCCGAGACGAACGCCGTCACCCGCCAGCAGGCCGACACGCAGCGCTCCACGGTGGCGCAGCTCGAAGCGCAGCTTCGCGCCGACCAGGCCGCCATCGACAACGCGAAGGCGACCCTCGCCTACACCACCGTCGTCGCGCCCATCGACGGGCGCACCGGCATCCGCACGGTGGACGAGGGCAACATCGTGAAGGCGTCGGACCCGAACGGGCTGGTGGTGATCTCGCGGATCAGGCCCATCGCGGTCGTGTTCTCCGTGCCGCAGCAGCAGCTGCCGCGCATCAACCGGGCGTGGTCGCAGGGGGCGCTGCCGGTCGAGGCGCTTGATGCGGACAACCGCCTTGCGGTCGACAGGGGCACGCTGACGGTCATCGACAACAATGTAGATGTCCAAACGGGTACGGTGAAGCTCAAGGCGGAATTTCCCAACCCCGACCTCGCCCTCTGGCCGGGAGCGTTCGTCAACGTCCGTCTCCTCGTCGAGACGCTGCGGGGCGTCACGGCGGTGCCGACCGGCGCGGTCCAGCGCGGCCCGGACGGCCCCTTCGTCTACGTCGTGTCCGACGGGCGGGTGACGATGCGCAAGGTGGTCGTCGGGCTGCAGAACGATGCCGACGCGGTGCTGACGTCCGGCCTCGACCTGGGCGAGACGGTGGTGACGACCGGCTTCTCGCGGCTCGCCGAGGGGGCGCGGGTCGCCGTCACGGACGCGGCGCAGCCGCCTCCGCCGCCGGCCGAGCCGCCGCGGCGCGGGCCCCGCCCCGAGGCGAGCACGGGCGCGGGAGCCACGACCACGCGATGAACGTCTCGGCGCCCTTCATCCTGCGTCCCGTCGCGACGTCGCTGATCGGCGTGGCGGTGATGCTGGCGGGGCTGCTCGGCTATGTGGGCCTGCCGGTCTCGGCGCTGCCGCAGGTCGAGTTCCCGACGATCCAGGTGACGACGCAGCTGCCCGGAGCCAATCCCGACACCATGGCGGTGCTCGTCACCGCCCCGCTGGAACGCCAGCTCGGGCAGATCCCGTCGCTGACGACGGTGACCTCGCAGAGCGCGTTCGGCATCAGCCAGATCACGCTGCAGTTCCACCTCGACCGCGACATCGACGCTGCCTCGCAGGACGTCCAGGCAGCCATCAACGCCGCGGCGTCGACGCTGCCGCGCAACCTTCCCTATCCGCCGGTCTACGCGAAGGTGAACCCGGCCGATGCGCCCATCGTCACCCTCGCGCTGACGTCGGCGAGCTACTCGACGCGGCAGCTTTCTGATTTCGCGGATACGCTGATGGTGCAGCGGCTGAGCGAAGTGACCGGGGTGGGCCATGTGGCTGTGCAGGGCGGCGTGCGGCCGGCCGTGCGGGTGCAGGCCGACCTGTCGCGCCTCGCCCAATACGGCGTCGGACTGGCCGACATCCGGACCGCGATCGTGGCGGCCAACGTCGCGGGGCCGAAGGGCGCGCTCGACGGAGCCCTGCAGTCCTTCACGATCGCGGCCAACGACCAGATGACAGCGGTCGAGGCCTACCGCTCGCTCGTCGTCGCCTACCGCAACGGGGCCCCGGTGCTCCTGTCCGACGTGGCCGACATCGTCGACGGGCTCGAGAATGCGAGGGTCGGCGGCTGGTACAACGGCCAGCCGGCGGTGATCCTCGACGTCATGCGCCAGCCGGGCGCGAACGTCGTGGAGACGGTCGAGCGCGTCCGCGCGCAACTGCCGCGGCTGCAGCGAGCGATCCCGTCGGGCATCGAGCTCACCGTCGTGCACGACCGTACCGGAACGATCCGGGCGTCGATCCGCGACGTGCAGTTCACGCTGTCGCTGGCGGTCGCGCTCGTCGTCCTCGTGGTGCTTCTGTTCCTGCGGACGGTGCGCGCGACGATCATCGCGGGCACCGCGCTGCCGCTGTCGCTGATCGCGACCTTCGCCGTGATGTGGGCGCTGGGTTTCAGCCTCGACAACCTGTCGCTCATGGCGCTCACCATCGGCACCGGCTTCGTCGTCGACGACGCGATCGTCATGATCGAGAACATCGTGCGGCACATGGAGAAGGGCGAGGACCCGATGCCGGCGGCGCTGAAGGGCGCGCGCGAGATCGGCTTCACCATCATCTCTCTCACCGCCTCGCTCGTCGCGGTGTTCATCCCGCTCTTGTTCATGTCTGGCATCGTCGGGCGGATGTTCCGCGAGTTCGCGCTGACGCTCACCATCGCGGTGGTGGTCTCGGCGATCGTGTCGCTGACGCTGACGCCCATGATGTGCGCGCGACTGCTGCGCGCCACGCGCCACGAGGAGCGCCCGCCGGACGTCCTCGATCGCGCCTTCGCGGCGGTGGTCGAGGGCTACCGGCGCAGCCTCCTCGTCTGCCTGCGCCATCCCGTGCCGATGATGCTGTCGCTCGTCGCGACGATCGCCGCCACGCTCTGGCTCTACGTGCAGGCGCCGAAGGGCTTCCTGCCGGCGCAGGACACGGGGCTCGTGACGGCGGTCGCACAGGCGGAAGCGACCGCTTCGTTCGAAGAGATGCGCCGCGTTCAGGCAGCGGTCACCGCGGCGATACGGACCGACCCGGACGTGGATGCCGTCGTCGCGGTCATCGGCGTCAGCCCTGTCAATCTCACCGGCAACACCGCCCGCCTCATGGTGACGCTGCGCGACCGGCGCGACCGCGAGGCGGACGCCGCCGGCGTCATCGCGCGGCTGCAACGCCTCGTCGCGGGAATACCCGGCGTGACGGTGACGTTCCAGTCCGTGCAGGACGTGCAGATCGCGACCCGCGCCAGCCGCGGGCAGTACCAGTACAGCCTCACCGGCCCCGACGTGGCCGAGGTCACCCGGTGGGCGGGGGTCCTCGCGGAGCGGCTGCGCGCCGACGCCTCGATCCGCGACGTGTCGCTGGAGACGCAGACAGGTGGCGGGCAGCTCTTCGTGCGCGTCGACCGGGAGAAGGCGGGACGCCTCGGGGTATCGCTGCAGGCTGTCAACGACACGCTGAACGACGCCTTCGGCCAGCGGCAGATCTCGACGATCTACGGGCACTCGAACCAGTATCGCGTCATCCTGGAGGCGCAGCCCCGCTACACGCAGGACAGCGACAGCCTATCGCGGCTCCACGTGGTCGGCTCGGGCGGCGCGCAGGTGCCGCTGTCGGCCTTCGCGACCGTGACCCGCACGACGGCGCCCCTGGTCGTGGGACATGACGAGCAGTTCCCGTCCGTGGTGGTGAGCTTCAACCTCGCGCCGAAGGCGTCGCTGGGCGACGCGCTGCGCGCGTTGGCGGCCGTCGAGCGCGACGTGGCGATCCCCGACAGCATCATCGGCCGCTACTACGGCGACGCCGCGGAGTTCACGCGGTCGCTCGAGGGACAGCCCTGGCTCATCCTGGCGGCCATCATCACGATCTACATCGTCCTCGGCGTGCTTTACGAAAGCGCAGTCCACCCGATCACCATCCTCTCGACGCTGCCCTCCGCCGGCGTCGGCGCGCTGCTGGCGCTGCAGCTCACGGGGATGGACCTCTCGCTGATCGCCGTGATCGGCATCGTGCTGCTGATGGGCATCGTGAAGAAGAACGCCATCATGATGATCGACTTCGCCATCGAGGCGGAGCGCGAGGAGGGGCTGACGCCCCGGGAGGCCATCGTCAAGGCGTGCGTGCTGCGCTTCCGGCCGATCACCATGACGACGCTCGCGGCGCTCTTCGGCGCGCTTCCGCTGGCGCTGGAGGAGGGCGTCGGCTCCGAGCTGCGCAACCCGCTCGGCGTCACCATCATCGGAGGCCTGCTGCTCAGCCAGCTGTTGACGCTCTACACGACGCCGGTGGTCTACCTGATGATGGAGAAGGTGCGCGCGGCCTTCGCGGGCCGGCGGACGCGGACGCGGGGCGGCACGCCTTCGGCCGAGGCGGCGGAGTAGGCCATGGGCCTTTCGCACCCCTTCATCCGCCGGCCGATCGGAACCACGCTCCTCGCGCTCGGCCTGCTGCTCCTCGGCTTCGTCGCCCATGGCAACCTGCCGGTGGCGGGACTTCCCTCGGTCGAGCTGCCATCGATCAGCGTGTCCGCCGGGCGGCCGGGAGCCGACCCGGAAACCATGGCGCGGACCGTGGCGGCGCCGCTGGAACGCCGGCTCGGCAAGATCGCCGGCGTGACCAATGTGAGCTCGGTCAGCACGCTGGGCAGCGCTAACATCTGGATCGAGTTCGACCTCGACCGCTCCATCGATGACGCGGCCCGCGACGTTCAGGCCGCCCTGAACGCGGCCGCGACCGACCTTCCCTCCGACCTGCCCAACCCGCCGAGCTTCCGCAAGGCGAACCCCAACGCGGCTCCCATCCTGGTCCTGGCGTTGACCTCCCGAACGCTGCCGACGAGCGCCGTCTACGATGCCGCCGACACGACCATCGCGCAGCGCCTGCTGCAGGTGCGCGGCGTGGCCGACGTCAATGTCACCGGATCCGAGCAGCCGGCAGTGCGCGTGCGCGTCAACCCGGCGCGTCTTGCCTCCATGGGCACGAGCCTGGAAGCGGTGCGCGCTGCCATCGCAGGCGCGGTGCCGCTCGGGCCCGTCGGCTCGATCCACGGCGACGAGCACGCCTTCACGATTGCGGTCAACGACCAGATGCGCCGCCCGGCGAGCTACGCCAGCCTGGCGGTAAAGGCCATCGACGGGCGTACGCTGCGCCTCGGAGACGTGGCCATCCTCGAGGAAGGTGTCCGCAACAGCCGCGCCGCGGCGTGGTTCAACGGCCAGCCCGCGGTCCTCGTCAACGTCACCCGTCAGGCCGACGCCAACGTCATCGAGACGGTCGAGGCGATCCGCGCGCTGCTGCCGCAGATGCGTCGCTGGGTCTCGCCGGCAATCGAATTCTCAGTCGTGGCGGACCGCACCACGAGCATCCGCACCAGTGTCGAGCACATGGAGTTCACGCTCGGCCTCAGCGTCGCCCTCGTCATGCTGGTGGTGCTGCTGTTCCTGCGCCGCGGCGCCGCTGTGCTGGCGGCGGGGGTGACGGCGCCGCTGTCGATTGCCGCGACCTTCGCCGGCATGTGGGCGGTCGGCTACTCGATCGACACTCTCTCGCTGCTCGCCCTCACCGTCGCGGTGGGCTTCATCATCGACGATGCGATCGTGATGGTCGAGAACGTCGAGGCGAAGGTCGAGGCAGGCATGAAGCCGATGCCGGCCGCGCTCGCCGCATCGTCGGAGATCGGCCTCACCATCGTCGCCATCAGCCTCTCGCTGGTGGCCGCGTTCATCCCGCTCGTGTTCATGGGCGGGGTGACGGGACGCTTCATCCGGGAGTTCGCGCTGACGCTGACCTTCGCGGTCGTGTCCTCCACCGTCGTGGCCCTCACCGTGACGCCGATGATCTGCGCCCATCTCATCGCCGCGCGCGCCCGCCGCCCGTCAGGCGCTTCGCCGCCGGTGCAGGAGCGGGTGATGGGCTGGCTGCTGCGCTTCTATGCGCGGACCCTGCCGGTCGTGCTTCGGCACGGCTACGTGACGCTGGGCGTCGTCATCGCGACGATCGCCAGCTCCGTCTGGCTCTATGTGACAGTCCCGAAGGGCCTGATCCCGAATGACGACACCGGCCTCGTCGGCGGCTGGGTCGGCGGCGCCTCGGACATTTCGTTTCCGGCGATGCAGGAGCTGCAGGAGCGAATCGCCGAGCGTGTGGCCGAAGATCCGGCCGTCGAGAACGTTGCCTCTTCGGTCGGCGGCGGCGGCTGGTCGGCCTCGGTGAACAGCGGTCGCCTGACCATCACGCTGCGGCCGCTGGCCGAGCGGAAGCTGACGACGGCGCAGGTGCTCGACCGGCTGCGCAAGAGCGTGCTCGTGATCCCCGGCGCCAACGTCGCGTTCTGGTCCATCCAGGACGTTCGCCTCGGCGGCGGACAGGGCGAGCGCTCGGGCTATCAGTTTGCCCTGTGGGGCGAGAACATCGAGGAGCTCGAGCGCTATGCACGACTTGCCGTCGCGCGGCTGAAGACCGTGCCCGGGATCGTCGACGTCAACACCGACCGGCCCTCCAGCGGTCTCCAGGCCAGGGTCGTCGTCGACCGCGAGGAGGCCGCGCGGCACGGCGTGTCGATGCAGGACGTCTCGGTGGCGCTCAACAACGCCTTCGCGCAGCGTCAGGTCGCGACGCTCTACGGGCGGCGCAACCAGTACCGCGTGGTGCTGGACGTGGAAGCGCATTTCCGCGACTCGCCTGCGGATATCGCAGCCCTGTACGTGTCCGCGCGCGGCGGCGGGCAGGTTCCTCTATCGGCCATCGCCACGATCGAGCAGGCGCCGGCGCCGCTCACCATGCGCCACCAGAACCAGTTTCCCTCCGTCACCGTGACCTACAACGTGACCGGCGGGATGGTGATGGACGATGCGCTGGCGGCGGTCAGGCTTGCGGTGGCCGAACTGCACATGCCCGAGACGGTCCGCGTGGACTTCAACGGCGACCTGAAAGCCCTCCGGCAGACGTCGGGAAGCCAGCCCATGCTCATCCTGATGGCGATCCTCACGGTCTACATCGTGCTCGGCGTGCTTTACGAAAGCCTTGCCCACCCGCTGACGATCCTGTCGACGTTGCCGGCGGCGGGCCTCGGCGCCCTTCTGGCCCTGAAGGTCACCGGCAGCGAACTTTCCATAATCGCCTTCATCGGCATCATTTTGCTGATCGGCATCGTCAAGAAGAACGGCATCATGCTGGTCGACTTCGCGATCGCGGCGCAACGCGCCAGGGGGCTCACGCCGGAACAGGCGGCGATCGAGGCGTCGCTCGCCCGCTTCCGTCCGATCCTGATGACGACGCTGGCCGCGATGCTCGGCGCGCTGCCGCTGGTGCTGGCGACGGGGCCGGGCGCGGAGCTGCGCCGGCCGCTCGGCCTGACGATCGTCGGCGGCCTTCTCGTGTCGCAGATCCTGACGCTCTACACGACGCCCGCGGTCTACGTCCTGATGGACCGGCTCGCGGCCCGGCTGTCGCGGCGGCGGCGCGCGGCGGCGGCGGTTCCGGCGGAATAGCGGCTCAGGCGGCGGCGAGGCGGCGGCCGAGGGTTTCCCAGGCGCGGCCGCTGAGGCCGATGTGGTCGCGCATCGCGCGCGAGGCCGTTTCTGCGTCGCCGCGCAGGATGGCCGTGACGATCGCGCCGTGCTCGTCGTGGGAGCGGATCAGGCGGTCGACGCTGGCGTCGAACTGGGCGCGGCGGAACGGCGCCAGCCGGCGCTGCGTCGCGGCGGCCAGCTCGGCGAGATAGGCGTTGTGCGAGGCTTCCGCGACCATCCGGTGGAATGCCGTGTTGGCGTCGCGGTACCCGGCCATGTCGCCGGCCTGCACGAGCCTGCGCATTCCCAGGTGATGGGCTTCCAGGGCCTGTCGCTCGATCGCGGTCATGCCGATGGCCGCGCTGGCGGCGGCCAACGCCTCGAGCTCGGCCATCACCACGAACATCTCGCGCAACATCCGGTCGTCCGGCTTGGCGACGAGCGGCGCGCGGTGCGGCCGGATGACGACGAGGCCGCTTGCGGCGAGCTGGCGTATCGCCTCGCGGACCGGCGTGCGGGACACGCCGTAGGCGGTCGCGATCCGAACCTCGTCCAGCGCCTCGCCGGGCTGGAACCGGCCCGAGACGATGTCTTCGGCGAGGCGATTGGCGAGCGCCTCGGCGCGGGTGCGGCCGGCGGGTCGATCGGCAATCCCGGTCGCCGCGTCCGTCGTCCCGGTCGACTTCTCCATGCCGTGCCGCCCCTCGCCGTGCGCCGGTCCCGCCCCTTGGCAGGAGGGCCGACCTGCGACAGAAGTAACGTCCGACCGCGGACCCGTAAAGCGAGGGGCTTTGCGGAGCCGCAGGCAGGAGGCCCGCGATGCTGCCGCACGGCGAGACCTACGAGGAGGTGCGCGACCGCTTCGCTTGGCGCGTTCCTGCCTTCTACAACATCGGCGTCGATGTCTGCGATCGGCGGGCGGCGATGGAGCCCGGCGGCATCGCCATCGTCGACGTCGGCGACGACGGGGCCGGCCGCGACGTCACCTTTGCAGAGCTGCGCACCCTGTCGAACCGCATGGCCAATGTTCTTGCGGCCGAGGGCATCGGACGCGGCGACCGTGTCGGCGTACTGCTGCCGCAGATGACCGAGACGGCGGCGGCCCACATTGCCGTGTTCAAGCTGGGCGGCATCTCGATCCCGCTCTTCACGCTGTTCGGCGAGGAGGCGCTGCAGCACCGGCTGGGGGATTCCGCGGCCAGGGCCGTCGTCACCAACAGGGAAGGCGCGGCCAAGCTCGCCGCGATCCGCAGCACGCTTCCCTCGCTCGGCCTCGTCCTGTGCACCGATCCGGACGTGCCGGGGACGCGGTTCCTGAGGGAGGCGCTCGCGGAACACGGTGACGCGTTCGAGCCGGTCCGTTCGCGGGCCGACGACCCCGCGCTGATCATCTATACGTCCGGCACGACCGGCCTGCCCAAGGGCGCGCTCCATGCGCACCGCGTGCTGCTGGGGCATCTTCCCGGCGTCGAGATGAGCCACGACCTGTTCCCCCGACCGGGCGACCGGATCTGGACGCCCGCCGACTGGGCGTGGATCGGCGGGCTTCTCGACGTGCTGATGCCGGCGCTGCACCATGGCGTCCCGGTGATCGCACGGCGGTTTCCGAAATTCACCGGCGAGGCGGCTTTCGAGCTGATCGAACGGCACGGCGTGCGCAACGCCTTCATCCCGCCCACTGCGCTGAAGACGATGCGCGCCGTGCCGGATGCCGCCTCCCGGTTCCGGACTCGCCTGCGCTCGGTCGCGAGCGGCGGCGAGACGCTGGGCGCCGAACTGCTCGACTGGGGCCGCACGGTGCTCGGCGTGACGATCAACGAGTTCTACGGCCAGACCGAGTGCAACATGATCGTCTCCTCCTGCCAGAGGATCATGCCGTCGCGGCCGGGGCTCATGGGCCGGCCGGTGCCGGGCCACGCCGTCGATGTGATCGACGACCGTGGCGCTCCCTGCCCGGACGGCGCGCAGGGCCATATCGCCGTGCGCCGGGGCGATCCGGTGATGTTCCTCGGCTACTGGAACGACGAGGCCGCAACCCGGGCCAAATTTCTTGGCGATTGGCTGCTCACCGGCGACACCGGCATCCGCGAGCCCGACGGGTTCATCCGCTTCGTCGGTCGTGACGACGACGTGATCACCTCGGCGGGATATCGCATCGGGCCCGGCGAGATCGAGGACTGCCTGATCCGCCACCCGGCCGTGCGCATGGCCGGCGTCGTGGGCAAGCCGGACCCGCTGCGCACCGAGATCGTGAAGGCCTATGTCGTGCTGAAAGACGGCGTCGTCCCGTCCGATGCGCTCGCGGCGGACATCCGCGACCACGTCCGTACGCGGCTGGCCGCCCACGAATATCCGCGCGAGGTCGCCTTCGTCACGGAGCTGCCCCTGACCACGACGGGCAAGATCGTGCGCCGGGAACTGCGCGAGCGCGCCAGGGCGGAAGTCGCGGGCGGCTAGGCGGGGCGCTTCTCCGGCGGCCGGGCGGGCGCCAGAAGGTAGACCGCGGTGGACGCGGCGAGCACGGTAGCAAAGCCGAGATGCAGCGCCGAAAAGGTATCGGCGGGCGCCCAGCCTGCGTCCGCCGTCGCCTTCACGAAGCGGCCCGAGATCCACTGCACGACGCCGGCGCCCGCGATGAACACGAAGTTCATCAGCGTCACGCCCCGGCCCAGCAGCTCGGGCGGGAAGAAGGTGCGCGCGTGCGCCATCAGGATGCCGTAGGTCATCCCGAACGCGCCGATGGCGGCGAAGAGCAGTACCGACGCCGTTCCGCTCAGATGCCCGAACAGCCCCAGCGCTGCCATGGGCAGAGCCGTGAGCACGCTGCCAGCGACGACGGTCGCCTTGGCGCTGCCGAGCATCCGCTCGACCGGACCGTAGGCGAGCGCGCCGACGGACATGCTCGCGGCCATCGCCAGCGCCGCCTCGCCGCGGTCCACCGCATCGAAGCCGTGCGTCTGCTGCAGGAACGGAGCGATCCAGAGGCTGCGGATCGCGATGACGAAGGCATAGCCGACGAGCGTCAGCGGCGCCATCAGCCACAGCGCCCGCAGCCCGAGCAGGTCGCGCAGCCCTGCTGTGCTGCCGTCCGCGCGCGGCAAGGCTGGCGGACGCGGCGGCTCGCGCAGCAGCACGGCGACCAGGATGCAGCTCAGCGCCGTCACCGCGGCGATGGCCGTCATGCTGGTGCGCCAGCCGACGGCGGCGACCGCCCAGGCGAGCGGCGCCGCGCCGAGCAGGTTTCCGGCCGAGCCGAAACCGATCATCAGCGAGACCATCATCGCGAAACGCTCCGGCGGATAGGCGCGGCCGAAGACGTAGAGGCTGCCCATCAGCACCGGCGAGCAGCCGATGCCGATCAGGGCCATGGCCCCGAGCGCGCCGGAGAAGTCGGTGACGGCCGCGAACCACGCAGCTCCCGCCACGGCGAGGACCATGAAACCGGCGATCGTCGCGCGCGCGCCGAACCGGTCGAGCGCAACGCCGACCGGAAACTGGGCGACCGCGAAAGTCGCGAACCAGATCGCCGAGAGATCGCCGAGCTGGCGTGCGTCCAGGCCGATGTCGCGCGCGAGGTCGCCGGCCACGATGGCGAGGAAAGCCCGGAAGAACTGGCTCAGCACGTAGGCGAGCAGCAAGACGGCGAAGGTGAGCATCGGAGGAACCAACCGGGACGGGCTGCGCTCATACCGCCCTTGCGCCGGCGTGGGAAGCCTCGGCCGCCGGATCGAGTCGGCGCATTTGCGGCGTGCCGATCAGTAGTCTTGCGGACGGTGGTTCTGCAGGTCGCCCGCCGGCTCGGGCTTAAGAGTTTTTGCGTAGTTGTTCGTCATAGTCACTGCAACTGACAGTAATGCAATCCTCCCTCGCCGAAGAGTTGAGAGCAGAGATCCGGTTTCTCAACTTACATCGCTCACGATATTGACATTGATCAAGGTGGGACATGCCCGATCGTCTCGTCACGTTCCAGACCGATGGCCGCGCCTTCGGTATCGACGTCTCTGCCGTCCGTGAAATCAGAGGCTGGCAGCAGACCACGCCGCTGCCGAATGCGTCGGACCACATTCTCGGCGTCATCAACCTGCGAGGCGCCATCGTCCCGGTCATTGACCTGCGGCAGCGGCTGGGACTTGGCCCGACCGAAATTTCCCGTGCCAGCGTCGTCATCGTCACCGACATCGGCGATCGGCTGATCGGGGTGCTCGCCGACTCCGTGTCGGACATCGTCGATGTCTCGGAGACGGAACTGCACGCCGCGCCGACGATCGACGGCCATGGCGACGAACTGGTCCGGACACTGGCCGTGAAGGGCAGCTCCGTCGTCGCGCTCCTCGAACTTCCCTCGATCATCAACGGATGACCACGATGTCCCGTTTTCCTCTCAAGCCGACGCTTTTCCTCCTTTTTCTGACGACCCTGTTCCTCGCCGGCGCTGAGGCCTGGCAAGCGCTCGACGGTGGTTTGACGCTCCTGTCGGCCGTGTCCCTGGTCGGCGCGCAGGCGGCATGCATCGTCGCGGCGATGCTCATCCTGCAGGTTCGCGTCCTGGGACCGATCGGTCACCTTGCCGCCGCCACCGGCAGCGCGGGCGGCGACGCATCGGCGCTCGCCGCGTCGATCGAGCAGATCAAGTCCGTCTCGATCGACACGAACCGGGCCTCGGCCGCGCTGAACAGCGCGCCGACGAACGTGATGCTGATCGACAAGGACTACCGCATCGTCTTCATGAACAAGGCGGTGAAGCAGCTCTTCCGGTCCCATGTCTCGGACTTCCGGACCAGCTTCCCCACCTTCGACCCCGAGCAGATCCTCGGCAAGTCGATGGGCATCTTCCACAAGAATCCCGCCCACCAGGAACGGATGGTGGAGCGCATGACGCAGCCGCATGTCGCGCGCATCAAGATGGGGACCCGCGTGTTCGACCTCGTGGTGACCCCCGTCGGCAGCGACGACGGCGAGCGGCTCGGCGCCATGCTCGAGTGGCGCGACATGACCGCGGAGATCGCGATCCAGGACGAAGTCGCCGCCGTCGCCAAGGGCGCGGCCGAAGGCGACTTCTCCCGCCGGATCCCGCTCACGGGCAAGACCGGCTTCATGCACGACCTCTCCGCTGCCATGAACGAAATCGGAACCGTCATGGACGCCGCCACGGACGAGTTCACCAAGGTGATCTCGCATGTGGCGGCCGGCGACCTGACGATGCCGGTGACCCGTGACTACGGCGGCAAGCTCGGCATGCTGAAGGACGCGGTGAACGATACGATCCTGAAACTCTCGGACACGGTGGCGACGATCCAGACCACCGCGATCGACGTCTCCGGCGCAGCCCGCGAGATCAACGCCGGTGCCGACGATCTGTCGCGCCGCACCGAGGAGCAGGCCTCCTCGCTGG
>JAIYAB010000124.1 GCA_027489275.1 Hyphomicrobiales bacterium | reverse complement strand
TCTGGTGGCCCCAGCCGATCTCGGTCTTCGAGGCGGCCTCGGCGCTGGCTTTCTCCTCACGGATCTTCAGCTCGCGCTCGTACAACCGGGCGCGCAGCATGTCCCATGCCTTGGCGCGGTTCTTGTGCTGGGAGCGCTCCTGCTGGCAGGCGACGACGATCCCGGTGGGGATGTGGGTGATGCGGACGGCGGAATCGGTGGTGTTGACGTGTTGGCAGCCGGCGCCCGACGAGCGGAAGGTGTCGATGCGGCAGTCCGCCTCGTTCACCTCGATCTGGATGCGGTCGTCGATCACCGGGTAGACCCACACCGAGGCGAAGCTCGTGTGCCGGCGGGCGTTGGAATCGAAGGGCGAGATGCGGACCAGACGGTGCACGCCGCTTTCGGTCTTCAGCCAGCCATAGGCGTTGTGGCCCTTGATCTGGAGTGTCGCGCCCTTGATCCCGGCCTCCTCGCCGTCGGCCATGTCCATGACCTCGACCTTGTATTTCCGCCGCTCGGCCCAGCGCGTGTACATGCGCATGAGCATGTTGGTCCAGTCCTGGCTCTCGGTCCCGCCGGCGCCGGAATGGACTTCGAGGAAGGCGTCGTTGCGGTCGGCCTCGCCGGACAGCAGCGTCTCGACCTGGCGGCGCGCGGCCTCGGCCTGCACGCCCCGGATCGCCTCCTCGCCCTCGCCGATGGCGGTCTCGTCGTCCTCCATCTCGCCGAGCTCGATGAGCGTGACGGCGTCGTCGAGGTCGCGCTCCAGCTTGCCGATCGAGCCCAGGCTCTCCTCGAGGTCGGTGCGCTCGCGCATCACCTTCTGCGCCTCGTCGGGCTTGTCCCAGAGGCTCGGATCCTCGGCGCGGGCGTTCAGCTCCGCGAGGCGGCGTGTGGCGGTGTCGACGTCAAAGATGCCTCCTCAGCAGTCCGATGGACTGCTTGGCGGCTTCGACGAGCGCTTCGACTTCGGCGCGCATGTCAGGTGGCTCTCTCGATGGATGAAGGCCGGCGATCGCCGGCCTTCGGTGCAGGGTTGGTAATGGGGTCCGCGGCGGGTGTAAAGGCGGGCGGGAGGCCGCCTCTCAGTACAGCCCGCCTGTGCCGGAGCCTACGGCACGCTCGGCCTCCGGCGTGACCGTGAGCGGCCCGCCGCCCATGCCGCCGATGACGGAGTAGCTGTCGGGCGGGGCGGTGCCGGGCTTGAAGGCCTCCAGGATCGCGCCGCCGTCGCCCGGGCCGGCGCGCAGGCCGGTGGAGCCGGCGACGCGGATCAGCTTGATGCCCGGTGGCACGCGGAAGGGCGTCGCCGGCTTGTCGGCGAGCGCCTGCTTCATGAAGTCCCGGAAGACGGGGGCGGCGTACTGGCCCGCCGTCGCCGAGGTGCCGAGCGACTTGGGCTTGTCGTAGCCCATGTAGACGCCCACGGCGAGGTCGGGCGAGAAACCGACGAACCACACGTCCTTGGCGTCGTTGGTGGTCCCGGTCTTGCCGGCGAGCGGCTTGCCGACCTCCTTGATGCTGGTGGCGGTGCCGCGCTGGACGACGCCCTCCAGCATCGACGTCACCTGGTAGGCGGTGAGCGGGTCGAGCACCTGCTCGCGCCGGTCGATCAGGCGCGGCTCGTTCTGGTTGGTGAACCTGTCCTGCTCGCAGGTGGGGCACTGCCGCTCGTCGTGGCGGTAGATCGTCTGGCCCCAGCGGTCCTGGATCCGGTCGATGAGCGAGGCCTTGATGCGCTTGCCGCCGTTGACGAACATCGAATAGGCGGTGGTCATGCGCATGACCGTCGTCTCGCCGGCGCCCAGCGACATGGCGAGCACGGGCAGCATGTCGTCGTAGACGCCGAAGCGCTTGGCGTATTCCGACACGAGCGGCATCCCGACGTCCTGCGCGAGGCGCACGGTCATCAGGTTCTTCGAGTGCTCGATGCCATAGCGCAGCGTGCGCGGCCCGGCGAACTTGCCGTCGTAGTTCTCCGGCCGCCACGTCTCCTGGCCGGCGCCCTGGTCGACCTCGATCGGGCCGTCGAGAACGACGGACGAGGGCGTGTAGCCGTTGTCGAGCGCGGTCGCGTAGACGAAGGGCTTGAACGACGAGCCGGGCTGCCGCAGCGCCTGCGTGGCGCGGTTGAACTTCGACTGGTCGAAGGAGAAGCCGCCGACCATCGCCAGGACGCGGCCCGTATAGGGGTCCATCGCCACGATCGCACCGGAGATTTCCGGCAGCTGCCGAAGACGGAACTGGCCGGGCTTGCCGTCCAGCGCGTCGACATAGACGACGTCGCCGGGGCCGAGGAGCTGGCGCACGGGCTTCCTCGCCCACTTCACGCCGTCGAGCGTGATGGTGCCGACGCGCCGCTCGCGCGAAAGCTGGCCGCTGGGCTCGCGCCCGGGCTGCAGCCCGATGCGGGCGACATCGCCCGTCACGTCGAGCACGACCGCGAGCTGCCACGGCTTCACGTCGTCCAGCGCCGGCACCTCGGCCAGGGAAACGCCCCAGTCGCGGCCGGTGAGTTCGAGCCGCTGGATCGCACCGCGCCAGCCATGCGCCTCATCATAGCGGATCAGGCCGTCGGTGAGCGCCTTGCGGGCCATGACCTGCATCTTGGGATCGAGCGTCGTGCGGACGGACAGGCCGCCCTCGTAGAGCTTCTTCTCGCCATAGCGCTCGGCGAGCTCGCGGCGGACCTCTTCGGCGAAGAAGCCGGCCTGCACCGCGTTGGGCGACAGCGAGCGGGGGTTGACGGTGAGCGGCTCGCGCTTGGCGGCCTCGCCGTCCTCCTTCGTCACGTAGTTGTTCTCGACCATGCGGTCGATGACGTAGTTGCGCCGGGCGATCGCCGCCTCGCGGAAGCGGAAGGGGTGGTAGTTGTTCGGAGCCTTCGGCAGGGCCGCCATGTAGGCTGCCTCCGCCAGCGTCAGCTCGTGCACGGACTTGCCGTAGTAGTTGAGCGACGCGGCTGCGATGCCGTAGTTGCCGAGCCCGAGATAGATCTCGTTCAGATAGAGCTCGAGGATCTTGTCCTTGGTGTAGATCTCGTTGATCGGCGTCTCGTCAAAAATATCCTTGATCTTGCGGTCGAAGGTCTGCTCGTTCGACAGCAGGAAGTTCTTGGCGACCTGCTGGGTGATGGTCGATGCGCCCTGCGGCCGGGTGTTGGCGTCGCGGCGGAAATAGAACACGGCGGCGCGGGCGATACCCTCCGGGTCGACGCCGGCATGCCGGTAGAAGTTCTTGTCCTCGGCCGACAGGAAGGCCGCGACGATCATCTTCGGCACGGCCTGGATCGGGATGAACAGGCGCCGTTCGCGGGAATACTCGGCCAGCAGGCTGCCATCGCCCGCGTGCATGCGCGTCATCACGGCGGGCTCGTGCGTGGCCAGCGCCGAATAGTCCGGCAGGTCCTGCGAATAGCGCCAGAACATGAACGCGGCGCCGGCCGCGCCAACCACGAACAGGATGGCGCCGGCGGTGAACATGAAGCCGATCAGTCGCAGGACGTAGCGCATTGCAGTCGTATCGCCATCTCGTCGGTTCGGGGCTGTAACGCGCGAACCCTTGAACAAGGTCGTGGTAGCAGGCCTTGGGGTGGCGTCCCATTGTGGTCAAAACACGACCGTGGACGCCACGCTCTCCGGGCTGGACCCTATATGCTCCTTTTGGTCCGTGATGTCACGGCGGCGCAACGCCCTGTTGCGCGATCCGCTGGGCAAAGAAGCGCCCGACGGCCTCGGATATCGCGTCCGTCGCGCGGTCGCGCCAGTCGGCGGTGGTGAGCAGGGCGACGTCGGTCTTCGACGAGAGATAGCCCAGTTCCACCAGCACGGAGGGCACATCCGGGGCCCGCAACACCCGGAAACCGGCCGAGCGGTGTGGATTCTTGTTCAGCTTCGACGCCGCGGTGATCTGGCCGACGAGCGTGCGGGCGAACAGGTTCGAGTAGACCTTTGTCTCGCGGACTGTGAGTTCGCCGAGAATGCCGGCGATCTCCTCGGGGTCCTCGTTGGGATCGAGGCCGGCAACAGCGTCCGCCATGTTCTCCTTCTCGGCGAGGCGGGCCGATTCGGCGTCGGACGCGCGGTCGCTGATGGTGTAGACGGTGAGCCCGCGCACATCGGCGTTGGCACTGCCGACCAGCGTGTCGGCGTGGATCGAGACGAAGAGGCTCGCGCCCTGCGCCTGGGCGAGCTTCACCCGGTCCGACAGGGAGACGAAGGTGTCGTTCTCCCGCGTCATCACGACCCGGTAATGCCCGGCCTTCTCCAGCTTGGCCTTCAGTTCTCGCGCGAACGTGAAGACGAGATCCTTCTCGACGACCTGTCCGACGCCGATGGCGCCGGTGTCGATCCCGCCGTGGCCGGGGTCGAGCACGATCACCGGCCGGCGGTCGCCCTGGGGCGCTTTCGGCGGAGCGGGCGGTGGCGGCAGCGCCTCGAGCTCGGCGACGGCGGCCTTTGCGAAGGCCTCACGGTCGGCGCGCCTGAGTTCGATGACAAGGGCGCTCGCCGCGCCGCTGCGCGAGGGCTCGGTGGCGATGCGGACCGGCAACGCCGGGCCGGCGAGATCGATGACGATGCGCGAGCGGCCCGGCCCGACGAGCCCGGAGCGGAACGACTTCACCAGCCCCCGGCCCTTGCGGCCAATCTGGGCGGGAAGCTGGAAATTGACCTCCGGCAGGTCGATCACGACTCGGTCCGGCCCCTCCAGCAGGCGCACCTGCGGCTGGAGCGGCTGCGAGACCACGAAGGTGAGGCGCGTGAGCGGCCCCTCGACGCTCAGCTCGGCGTCGATGGCGACGGGCGCCTGGAAGCTCGGCGGCTGGTAGGCGGGCATCGGGATGGCGGCGGCGGCGCGCGGCGCGTCCGGCTCCTTCGCCTGCGCCGGCGACAGCCAAAGCAGCGCCGCGCCAAGGGCCGAAAGCACGGTTTTGCCCGCCCCGAAGGGTCGGGTCGGCTGCCGTCCTGTGGCTCGCGCTGCGCGCATCGACGCTCCCGTGGCCCGTGCCCTCGTACCCTTTCTAAATCCTTACGACGCCGAGGGTTAACCGAAGCCTACCCGCCCCGGGCGGTTCGACGCGGCCTGTGTCTTGGCCGCAACACCCAGCTTACGCTTGCCAAATCGTGCCCGTGGTCGCTATGAGGGAAAGGTCGCGTGACTGGCGCAGGTTCCACATCGTGGGATCGGCGATGCACGACACCTCGCGTCGAGCCGAAGTTGTGCCGGATCGAAGGGTCCGGCGGCGTCGGCGCCGCGGGGCAGCCACGAGGCCATTCCGTCTGCGGCGCCGCCCGGCGCCGTGCGGACCCCGGACGTCGGCCTGCACCCCTCGGGTCAGTACCGGCTTCCGCAAGTGTCGAGGTTGAGGGCACGAGCATGCTGCTCCGGACCCGTGAAGCGCCAGACCAGACGGCCGTCGCAAGGCGGCTTTCGGCGTTTCTTCCGTCCGGCGTCGATCCCGAGAGCGAGCGCAGCCGCCCGTCGTCCCGTTCCATACAGTGCGTACCAACCCCCCGCCGGTCCCCGGCGGCAACCGTGCGCCGTTTCCGTTCCGTCCGTTTTCTTGTCGACTCTTTCCTGCCGCCTCGCCGGGCCATGCCGCCCGGAGGACTTCGCGGCACGTCATGCAAGGACAAGACTGGCCGACCAGCGGGGACTGCGCCTTTGAGAGCTTCTCATGGCCAACAAAATGCTGATCGATGCCTCGCACCCGGAAGAAACCCGGGTCGTGGTGGTTCGTGGTAACCGCGTCGAAGAGTTCGATTTCGAAGCCGCCAACAAGAAACAGCTCCGCGGCAATATCTATCTCGCCAAGGTCATCCGCGTAGAGCCGTCCCTGCAGGCCGCCTTCGTCGACTACGGCGGCAACCGCAACGGCTTCCTGGCGTTCAGCGAGATCCATCCCGACTATTACCAGATCCCCGTCGCCGACCGGCAGGCCCTGCTCGCCGAGGAGGCGCGCCAGGAGCGCGACGCCGAGGCCGACGAGGAGCGCGCCGCCCGCCGCGGCAACCGCCGTCGCCGCGGCGAGCGCAAGCCCGCCGCCTCCCGCAACGGCGACACCGTGTCCGAGGCCGCCGAGGGCGAGGACGAGGCGCGCGAGACGGCGCCGTCCGACGGGGAGGCGACGTCCTCCGCGGCGGCGGACTCCACCGAGGCCGATGACGATCACGGCGAGCAGAACGGCGACGACGAGGCGGACGCCATCGAGAGCGTCGGTTCCGAGGACGCCATGGAGGAGGTGCCCGAGCGCCCCCGCCAGTCGCGTCGCCAGTACAAGATCCAGGAAGTCATCAAGCGCCGGCAGGTGCTGCTGGTGCAGGTCGTCAAGGAAGAGCGCGGCAACAAGGGCGCGGCGCTCACCACCTACCTGTCGCTCGCCGGGCGCTATTCGGTGCTGATGCCCAACACCGGGCGCGGCGGCGGCATCGCCCGCAAGATCACCAGCGCCGCCGACCGCAAGCGCCTCAAGACCGTCGCCCAGGAACTCG
>JAIYAB010000114.1 GCA_027489275.1 Hyphomicrobiales bacterium | reverse complement strand
TCTCCACGGCGCGGACGATGTTGTGGTAGCCGGTGCAGCGGCAGATGTTGCCTTCCAGCTCCTCGCGGATGGTGTGCTCGTCGAGGTCCGAGCCCTTGCGGTTCACGATGTCGACCGCCGACATGATCATGCCGGGCGTGCAGAAGCCGCACTGGAGGCCGTGATGCTCGCGGAAGGCGGCCTGCATGGGCTGCAGCTCCGTGCCGTTGGCAAGGCCCTCGATCGTGGTCACCGCCGCTCCCTCGCAGGAGACAGCGAGGACGGTGCAGCTCTTCACCGCGAGACCGTCCACATGCACCACGCAGGCGCCGCACTGGCTGGTGTCGCAGCCGACATGCGTGCCCGTGAGCCGCAGGTTCTCGCGCAGGAACTGTACGAGCAGGGTGCGCGGGTCGACGGTCCCGGACACTGCCTTGCCATTCACCGTCATGGTGACCTGAGCCATGCCTCTTCCTCCAATAAGAATGGCGACGCCGGAAGGCGTCTATTTCTTGGCCGCGGCTAAGCGGCAGAACGTGATCGGGGATGGGCCGGGTGAAGCTGGGTCACGGCCGGCCCTCTCGATTGGAAGCGGAGTTTGAACCGCGCGAAATGGCGGGTCAAGCGACTTTGCGGACGAGTTCGCCGTCGATTCCGGGCCGATTTTCTGCAATTTTGCCGCAGCCGGTGCTGCAGCGCAGCAACTGTGACCCGGCGCAGGCTCGGGCGTCTCAGCGAGCCGACAGTGCGGCGGGGCGCGCAATCACGCCGGGGGGCTGACGGCCTTGGCGAAGTTGGCGAAGAACTCGTCGGCCATCTTCTTGGCGACGCCGTTGATGAGCCGCCCGCCGAGCTGAGCGAGTTTGCCGCCGATCTGGGCCTCGACGTCGTAGGTGAGCCTCGTGCCGCCCTCTACGTCCTCCAGCTTCACGACGGCGCCGCCCTTGGCAAAGCCGGCCACGCCGCCCTCGCCCTCGCCGCTGATGCGGTAGCCGTTCGGCGCGTCGATGTCGGTGAGGTTGACCTTGCCCTTGAATGTCGCGCCGACGGGTCCGACCTTGACCTTCGCAGTCGCGGCGAAGGACGTGTCGCTCGTCTTCTCGAGGTTCTGGCAACCGGGGATGCAGGCCTTGAGAACCTCCGGATCATTGAGCTTCGCCCAAACGACCGACTTTTCGGCCGGCAGTACGAAGTCGCCGGACATGGTCATGGCCATGCAGATGCCCTCCCTGAAGTCGCGACCGTGCCCGGCCACCTTGGTCGCGCGGATCAAACAGGATTAGCGCCAGCGCCGCAAGGCGGCCGGGACACGTGCCCGATCGGTCTTTTGGCGGATTTCGAGCTCGATGGCCGAGCGGCTTGCCTCCCGGCCGTGCTGACTCGATAGTGACAGGAAAGGATTTCCCATGACCCACCTCACCCCCGACGAACAGGCCCTCGCCGCCGGCGACCGCGGCGAGGGGGCGGCGATGGCGATGCGGATCGTGGCCGAGGCGGCGCGCCTGATGGGGGCGCCGGGGCTGATCCCGGTCGCGTCCGCGCATATCGACGGCGCGCTCTACCACGGCGATTCGGGCACGCTGTTCGCCGAGACCCTCGTCGGCGGGGGGGCGAAGGTCGCGGTCCCGGCGACGCTCAATGTCGGCGCGCTCGATCTCGTGGGTTGCTCGCGGGTGCGACTGCCGCCGCACGAGCGCGGCATGGCCCGTCGTATGATGGCCGCCTACGAGGCGATGGGCTGCGCGCCGACATGGACCTGCGCGCCCTACCAGGCCGGCCACCGGCCGGCGGTCGGCACGGACGTCGCGTGGGGCGAGTCGAACGCGGTCGTGTTTTGCAACTCGGTGCTGGGCGCGCGGACCAACCGGTACGGCGACTTCCTCGACATCGCCTGCGCCATCGTGGCACGGGCCCCCGACTACGGCCTGCATCGCCCCGAGAACCGGCGCGCCCGCTTCGTCGTCGATGCGTCGGGCCTGACGCCGGAGCTTCGGGCGAGCGACGCGTTCTGGCCCGTGATCGGCACATGGTACGGACTGCAGGCCGGCACCGCAGTCGGCGTGATCGATGGTCTGCAGGGCTTCGCCACGGAGGATCGGCTGAAGGCGTTCGGCGCGGCCTCGGCGTCGGCGGGCGGCGTCGGACTGTTCCACATTGCGGGCGTGACGCCCGAGGCGCCGGACGTCGCCACCGCCGCCGGCGGAAGCGCCGCCGGGCTGGAGACGATCCGCCTGACAGGCCCCATGTTGCGGGACGCCTACGACCGGTTGTCGACTGCGGACGGCGACACGGTGGACGCCATCGCCATCGGCAGCCCGCATCTGTCGCTCGACGAGGTCCGCGAGCTCCAGCGCCTGCTGGCCGGCCGGGCAGTGCGGCTCCCGTTCTATGCTTGCACCGGACGCCACGTGATCCGCGCCATCGACGCGGACGGGTCGCGGGCGGCGCTGGAGACCCAGGGCATCACCTTCGTGGCCGACACCTGCGTGGTCGTGACGCCGATCCTGGAGCGTGCCACGGGCGTGCTGATGACGAATTCAGGCAAGTTCGCCCACTATGCGCCGGGAAACACCGGGCTCGCCGCCCGGTACGGGGCGCTGGCCGACTGCGTTGAGAGCGCGGTGGCCGGGCGGCTCGTGCGGGAGGACAGCCTGTGGTCATGAGCGCTCCCGTTGACTCCGCCGCCCTGCCCTTCGCCTGCGAGGTGTTGCTGGCGGGAGCCGGACCGGCGACCGGGGAGGTGCTGGCGCTGCGACGGCCCATCAGCTTCTGGGGCGGCGTCGATCCGAAGACCGGCGCCATCATCGACGCCCGGCACCCCGACCGCGGCGCCGTCATCGCGGGGCGCGTCCTCGCGCTGCCGGGCACAATCGGCTCGTCGTCGGCCTCCGCCGTGCTGCTCGAACTGGTCCATGCCGGGCGCGCCCCGGCGGCGCTGCTGATGACCGAGCCCGATGCGATCCTGCTGTTGGGCCTCGTCGTCGCCCGCGAGATGGGCTGGCCCATCCCCTCCGCGCTGCGCGTCCCGGCCGAAATGCAGGTCCGGCTCGCCAGCATGACCGTCACCGTCTCGCCGGATGGAACGATCTCCGGTTGAGATCGGCCCGAGTCTTGATTCAGCGTTGAATTCTCACCCGAGAGTTTGCCGGCAACAGACTCGGCAGACTCGCGAATTCCGCCGCGCTACAGATCGGCGAAGGCCTGCTTGAGCCCGGCGCGCACATGCGCGACGAGCGCGTCGGCGGCTGCGCCGGCGGACGTTGCGTCGCCGGCGGCGATGGCGGCGGCGAGGCCCACGTGCCGCGCGGCGGCATCGGAGAGGTCGCTGTCACGACGGAAATAAAACCATGCGCGCCGCGCCATGGTCTGAAGCGGCGCGAGAGCCCGTGTGGCGAAGGGATTGCCGGAGGCCTCCCCCATCAGCAGGTCGAACCGATGGTCCTCGCGCAGATAGGCCGCCACGTCGCCGGCCGCAGCCGCGGCGGCGATCGCCGCGGCCGCCGCCGAGAGCGCAGAGCGGAGACGGGCGTCGGCCTTCCGCGCGGCGGCCGAGGCCACCAGCCGTTCCAGCGGCGCGCGCGCATCCAGCGCGAGCAGCAGGTCGAGCGGATTGATCGGCGCTACCGCCATGCCCTTGCGCGGATAGACGACGAGCAGCCCGTCCGTCACGAGGCGCTGGACCGCCTCTCGAACCGGCGTGCGGCCGAGGCCGAACCGCGCGGCCAGATCCTGCTCGGTCAGGCGCAGTCCCGGCGCAAGATCAACGCGGACAATGGCCTCCTCGATGAGCCGGTAGGCCCGATCGGCCAGCGTCTCGCCTGCATGATCCAACGAAACGAACCCATTCTCGCGGGCGCTCGCGCTGCTCTCCGGCCCCATGGCATCAAGCATCCTTCTCATGGCCGCGCCACGCATTAGGCATGCGTTCTGGCGGTCGCGATGGCACCGGTCCGAGCGCAGGGTTCATGCCGTGACGACCCGGACACTCGCGCCCAGCCGCCCCCACCGCTCCCCGCCCCACGTCGAGGCCGTTGACGACCCATCGTCTGTGATATATTACAGATATACGAACAGCGCAATGCCGCAGCGTCGGACCTCATCCGACAGCCGCCGAAGGAGTATGTCATGGCCGCACAGTGGAATGGGATCTTCCCCGCCGTCACCACCAAGTTCACCGCCGACGACCGTCTCGACATCGCGGAGATGGAGCGCTGCTTCGCGCTCCAGGTCGATGCGGGCAGCCATGGCCTCATCGTCTGCGGCTCCCTCGGCGAGGCGTCCACGCTGGACCCGGAGGAGAAAATCGAGGTGCTGAAGGCGGCGGTCCGCGTCGCCGCAGGCAGGATCCCGGTGCTGCTGACCGTCATGGACGGAGCCACGCGGCGCGCCCAGGCGCTGGCCGAGGCGGGCGCGAAGGCCGGCGCGGCCGGCTTCATGGTGCTGCCCGGCGTGCCCTACAAGTCGGACGCCCGCGAGACGCTCGCCCACTACCGGGCCGTCGCGAAGGCCGGCGCGCTGCAGGTGATGATCTACAACAACCCGGTCAGCTACGGCGTCGACATCACGCCCGCCATGCTCGGCGAACTCGCCGCGGACCCGCTGTTTGTCGCGATCAAGGAGAGCTCGGACGACGTGCGGCGCGTCACCAAGATCTTCAACGCCGTCGGCGACCGCTTCCGGGTCTTCACCGGCGTCGACAACCTCGCCCTCGAGAGCCTTGCGCTCGGCGCGCATGGCTGGGTCGCCGGACTCGTCTGCGCCTTCCCCAAGGAGACGGTGGCTATCTATGAGCTGGCGCGCCAGGGCCGGATGGCCGAGGCCATCGCGATCTATCGCTGGTTCCAGCCCCTGCTCGACCTCGACGTTTCCGCCCGCCTCGTCCAGAACATCAAGCTCGTCGAGGCGCTCGCCATCGGCTCGAACGATCGCTGCCGCGCGCCGCGCATGCCGCTGGTCGGCGCAGAGCGTGCCGAGGTGGTCTCGGTGGTCGAGAAGGCACTCGCCAGCCGCCCGGCCCTCCCCCGCCTCGCCATGGCCGCGGAGTAAGGCGCCCTCCGCGCGATCCGCGAAGCAGGGACGGAGCCGGGACATGCGGATCGTAGTGGTCGGAGCCGGCCTGGTCGGGCTCGCCAGCGCCCACGCGCTGGCAGCGGACGGGCATGAGGTGACGGTAATCGACCGCGAGGGTCCCGCCGCAGGGGCCTCACGCGGCAATGCGGGGTGGATCGCCCACACCGACATCGACCTCATCGCCTCGCCGAAGATGCTGCGGCAGGTGCCGGGCTTCCTGCTGGACCCGCTCGGGCCGCTGGCGATCCGGCCGAGTTACCTGCCGCGGCTTCTGCCGTGGCTCATCCGCCTCGTCGCCGCATCGCGGCCGTCCCGGCTGAAGCAATCCGTCGAGGCGCTCGTCTCGCTGCAGATGCAGGCGCTTCCGGCCTGGGACGCGCTGTCGGCCGAACTCGGCCTCTCGCGCCACATCCACCGCCGCGGCGGGCTCTTTGCCTTTTCCGGCCGCGACGCGATGGCCCGCAACCGGGACCATCTCGACCGGCAGCGGGCCCTCGGCATCGCCGTCGACGAGATCGCCGCCGACGAAGTCCGCCAGATGGAGCCCGGATTGTCGGACGCCATCATCGGCGCCGCCTTCTATCCGGACGCCGCCCACGTCTCGGACCCCCGCGTGCTGACGCAAGCCCTGTTCGATGCGGCGATCGCGCGTGGGATCGCCTTCCGGCAGGGCGCCGTCACCGCGGTGGAAGCAGGCCCTCCCTTGACCCTTCGGATCGAGGGAACGGACCCGTTGGCCGCCGACGCCGTCGTGATCGCGGCAGGCGCCTGGTCGAAGCCGCTCGCGGCCTGCCTCGGCGACGCCGTGCCGCTCGACACCGAGCGAGGCTACAATGTGAGCTTCCCCGGCGTGACCGGCGTGCTTTCGCGGCCGGTCGCCTTCCCTGGCTTCGGCTTCGTCGCGACGCCCCTCGACACCGGGCTGCGCGTCGGCGGCGCGGTCGAACTGGGCGGCCTCGCCCTGCCGCCGAACCACGAGCGGTCACGCGCGCTGCATGCCCGCGCCCGCACCTTCCTGCGCGATCTGCCGGCCTACGAGACGGGGACGCAGTGGATGGGCTTCCGTCCCTCCATCCCGGATTCGCTACCCGTCATCGGCCGGTCGTCGGCGAGCGCGAACGTCGTGCTGGCCTTCGGCCACGGCCATTACGGCCTCACCCAATCCGCCGCGACAGGACGGCTGGTCGCCGATATGCTGAACGGGCGGTCGCCGGCTATCGACCTGGCGCCGTTCTCGGCGCAGCGCTTCGCCAGAGGCCTGTAGCCAGAAGTTGAATCTGAATCAGAACTGCAACCAAAGATCGCAACACCATGGCGACACACACCTTCTTCTGCGTGGACGGCCACACCTGCGGCAATCCGGTGCGCCTCGTCGCCGGCGGCGGGCCCCCGCTCGTCGGCAGGACAATGGTGGAGAAGCGCGCGCATTTCCTCGCGGAGTACGACTGGATCCGCACGGGGCTGTGCTTTGAACCGCGCGGCCACGACATGATGTCGGGCGCAATCCTCTACCCGCCGACGCGGGAGGACTGCGACATCGCGTTCCTCTTCATCGAGACGTCGGGCTGCCTGCCCATGTGCGGCCATGGCACCATCGGCACGGTGACGATGGCGCTGGAGCGCGGCCTCGTCTCGCCGCGCGAGAAGGGGGTGCTGCGCATCGACACGCCGGCGGGCCTCGTAGAGGCGCGGTATGTCGAGAAGGACGGGTTCGTCGAGAGCGTGCGCATCACCAACGTCGCGTCCTACCTACACGCACGGCAGATCACCGCGGAGGTGGAGGGGCTGGGCGAACTGGTCGTCGATGTTGCCTATGGCGGGAACTACTACGCCATCGTCGAGCCGCAGAAGGCCTTCCCCGGGCTCGAGCACGTCGACCCCTCCGACATCCTGCGCTGGAGCCCACGGGTGCGCGCGGCCTTTCGCGCGAAGTACGACTTCGTCCACCCGGAGAACCCGGCCATCAACGGGCTTTCGCACGTCCTGTGGACGGGCACGCCGACGCAGCCCGAGGCGCACGCCCGCAATGCCGTCTTCTACGGCGACAAGGCAATCGACCGCTCGCCATGCGGCACCGGGACGTCGGCGCGCATGGCGCAGTGGGCAGCGTTGGGCCGGCTGAAGCCGGGCGACGACTTCGTCCACGAATCGATCATCGGCACCATGTTCAAGGGCCGAGTCGAGCGGGCGGCGACGGTGGGCAGCCACGACGCCATCATCCCCTCCATCGAGGGGTGGGCGCGGATGACGGGCTACAACACCATCTTCATCGACGACCGCGACCCTCTCGCCCACGGCTTCCAGGTGAAGGACCGGGGATGATGCCGGCGCCCGCCCGGGCGGTGGCGGCGCAGGGGTGACCCGACCGGCGCGGATGGACGCGAAAGCGTCGCACCCGCTGCGGCAAAGCCGCCCATTGGCCGCAGAATCCACTACGTCATCGGACCCTACGCGGCCTTACTGTCACGATTCCGCTTTTTGTCGGAAACGTGACGGGGGCCGATTGTGAGGCCGGTAACGCCTTGCTAAGAACTTAGGCAACCGGACGCCTCGCACGGGCACGCGCCTTGCTTGCTGGAAGAGACCGGTGCCGACCAAGACGCCGAAGGGCGCGGGCCGACGACAGAGGGGAGTGGCGTACGTCATGGAAGTCTTTCTCCAGCAGCTCATCAACGGGCTGACGCTGGGCTCGATCTACGGCCTCATCGCCATCGGCTACACGATGGTTTTCGGCATCATCGGCATGGTGAACTTCGCGCATGGCGACGTCTTCATGATCGGCGGGTTCATTGCGCTGATCATGTTCATGGTCTTCACCGCCTCGATCGGCCTGGCCGTCATCCCCGCCCTCCTCATCGTGCTCATCTGCGGCATGGTCCTCACCGGGCTATGGAACTGGAGCATCGAGCGCGTGGCCTACCGGCCGCTGCGCGGCTCGTTCAGGCTGGCGCCGCTGATCTCCGCGATCGGCGTGTCGATCTTCCTCGCCAACTTCGTGCAGGTCGTGCAGGGCCCGCGCAACAAGCCGCTGCCCCCGATGATCCAGGGCAACTTCGTGCTGATGGGCGAGGGCTCGACGACGGTCGTGCTCGCCTACAAGCAGATCGTCATCATGGTCGTCACGGTCGTCCTGCTCGCCATCTTCTGGTGGCTCGTGCAGAAGACGCCGCTCGGGCGCGCCCAGCGGGCCTGCGAGCAGGACCGCAAGATGGCGGCGCTGCTCGGCATCGACGTCGACAAGACGATCTCGCTGACCTTCGTCATCGGGGCGGCGCTCGCGGCCGTCGCCGGCGTCATGTACCTGATGTACTACGGCGTCGTGAACTTCTCCGATGGCTTCGTGCCGGGCGTGAAGGCCTTCACGGCCGCTGTTCTCGGCGGCATCGGATCGCTCCCCGGGGCGGTTCTGGGCGGCCTGCTGATCGGCCTGATCGAGACCATGTGGTCGGCCTATTTCACCATCGACTACAAGGACGTGGCGGCCTTCTCGATCCTCGCCATCACGCTGATCTTCCTGCCGACCGGCATTCTCGGCCGGCCGGAAGTCGAGAAGGTGTGAGGCGATGAGCGCAGCCGCAAAAGCACCCGCGATCTCGCCGACCGGCGAGATCAACTGGACCGCCGCCATGAAGGAGGCGGCGTTCGCGACGCTCGTCACCTTCGGGCTCTGCTTCCCGATCGTCGCGCTGAAGACCGTCCAGAACATGGCGAACGAGCTGGTGCTCGAGTCGCGCTGGGACCTCGTGCTCACGCTGTGCGCCACGGTGTTCATCGGACGCCTCGCCATCACCGCGCTCAAGGCGCGCAACATCGCGCGCCCGGCGCCCAAGGCCGCGACCGGCCCTGGCCGGTTCGACGCGCTGCGCCCCTACGTCGCGCCGCTGTGTCTCGGCTTCATCGCCGTCTACCCCATGCTGGCGCTGGGCATGGTGGGACCGGGCGGGTCGATCAAGTGGATCGACAATTTCGGCATCCAGATCCTCATCTACATCATGCTGGGCTGGGGGCTGAACATCGTCGTGGGCCTCGCGGGCCTGCTCGACCTCGGCTACGTCGCCTTCTACGCGGTGGGCGCGTACTCCTACGCCCTGCTGGCCACGAAGGTGATACCGGAGCTTTTCCCGTCGCTGGGGTTCTGGGCGTTCTGGGTCTGCCTGCCGGTCGCCGGCATCCTGGCGGCCTTCTGGGGCATCCTGCTCGGCTTCCCGGTGCTGCGCCTGCGCGGCGACTACCTCGCCATCGTGACGCTCGCTTTCGGCGAGATCATCCGCCTCGTGCTGATCAACTGGATCCCGTTCTCGAACGGCTATGCCGGGATTTCATCGATCCCGCGGCCGAGTTTCTTCGGCATCCCGTTCAATGCCTCGGACACGGGCTTCGCGGCGGTGTTCGGCCTGGAGTTCAGTCCGATCTACCGCACGATCTTCCTGTACTACGTGATCCTGGCGCTGGCGCTGCTGACAGCGTTCGTCACAGTCCGGCTGCGACGACTACCGGTGGGACGGGCCTGGGAGGCGTTGCGCGAGGACGAGATCGCGTGCCGGTCGCTGGGCATCAACACCACGAATACAAAGCTCACGGCTTTCGCGCTCGGCGCGATGTTCGGCGGCTTCGCCGGCTGCTTCTTTGCGGCGCGGCAGGGCTTCATTTCGCCCGAGAGCTTCACCTTCATCGAATCCGCGCAGGTGCTGGCGATCGTCGTTCTGGGCGGGACGGGCAGCCTCATCGGCGTCGTCATCGCCTCGATCGCGCTGGTGGGCGGCTTCGAGATTCTGCGCGAACTCGACTTCCTCAAGCAGATCTTCGGCCAGGGATTCGACCCGGCTGAGTACCGGATGCTCATCTTCGGCCTTGCGATGGTGTTGATCATGTTGTGGAAGCCGCGCGGCCTCATTTCGACCCGCGAGCCCACTGCCTTCCTCAAGGAGAGCAAGTCGGTCTCCGGATCGCTCGTGAAGGAGGGCCACGGCTGATGAGCGCTCCCCTCCTCAAGGTCGACCACCTGACCATGCGCTTCGGCGGCCTCGTGGCCGTCAACGACCTCAGCTTCGAGGCCCGGCGCGGCGACATCACGGCGCTCATCGGCCCCAACGGAGCCGGCAAGACGACCGTGTTCAACTGCATCACCGGCTTCTACAAGCCGACGGAAGGCATGATTGCGCTGAACCACACCGACGGGTCGCAGTTCCTGCTGGAGCGCCTGCCGGACTTCAAGATCAACTGGAAGGCGAAGGTCGCCCGAACCTTCCAGAACATCCGCCTGTTCCAGGGCATGACGGTGCTGGAGAACCTGCTTGTCGCGCAGCACAATCCGCTGATGCAGGCGTCCGGCATGACGTTCCTCGGCGTGCTGGGCGTGAGCAGCTACAAGACCAGCGAGCGCGCAGCCATGGCCAAGGCCGTCCAGTGGCTGGAGAAGACCGGGCTGATCGACCGCGCCGACGACGCGGCAGGCGACCTGCCCTACGGCGCCCAGCGCCGGCTGGAAATCGCCCGCGCCATGTGCACCGACCCGGTGCTGCTGTGCCTCGACGAGCCGGCGGCGGGCCTGAATCCCAAGGAGAGCCTCGAGCTCAACGAACTTCTTCGCTCGATCCGCAAGGACCACGGCACCGCGATCCTCCTCATCGAGCACGACATGTCCGTCGTCATGCAGATCTCCGACCATGTCGTCGTGCTGGACTACGGCACCAAGATCGCCGACGGCACGCCCCGCGACATCCAGAACGATCCCAAGGTCATCGCCGCCTATCTCGGCGTCGAGGACGAGGAGGTCGAGCAGGTGGAGGCGGAGGTGGAGCACGTCGCGGAGGAGGTCCTCGGGCGGGACGGAAAGGCGGAGGTCCGGCCATGACGAGCGCACCCACAGCCGCCCCCGCGACCGCCGCGGCGGCCGCGCCGAAGGGCCCACTCATGCTCGCCGTGCGCGGCGTGAAGACGTTCTACGGCAACATCATCGCCCTCAAGGGCGTCGACATGGACGTGCACGAGGGCGAGATCGTCACGCTGATCGGCGCCAACGGCGCCGGCAAGTCGACGCTGATGATGACGATCTTCGGTAATCCCAGGGCCCGCGAGGGGACCATCACCTACTCGGGTACCGACATCACGCAGATGCCGACGCACGAGATCGCGCGGCTGCGAATCTCGCAGTCGCCGGAGGGCCGGCGCGTGTTTCCGCGCATGACGGTCTACGAGAACCTGCAGATGGGGGCCTCGATCAACGGCTTCGCCCATTTCGAGGAAGACCTCGAGCGCATGTTCACGCTGTTTCCGCGTCTCAAGGAGCGCATCGGGCAGCGCGGCGGAACTCTCTCGGGCGGCGAGCAGCAGATGCTCGCCATAGCCCGCGCGCTGATGGCGCGCCCGAAGCTCCTGCTGCTCGACGAACCGTCGCTCGGCCTCGCGCCCCTCATCGTCCGGCAGATCTTCGACGCGATCCGCGAGCTCAACCGCTCCGAGGGGCTGACAGTCTTCCTCGTGGAGCAGAACGCCTACCACGCCCTCAAGCTCGCCCACCGCGGCTACGTGATGGTCAACGGGCTCATCACCATGTCCGGCACGGGCAAGCAGCTTCTCGCCGACCCCCAGGTGCGCGCCGCGTACCTGGAGGGCGGCCACCACTGAGCGGTCGCGCCATGCAAGGCATCCTCTACGAAGAACCGTCGATCTGGCTGTTCCTTTTGGTGACCGTCATCATGGGCGGTTCGGCCGCCTGGGCGAGCGGAAAGTCCATCGCGCAGACATGGCGGCCTTATTGGCAGGTCATCCCCTACATGCTGGCGCTGGGCTTCGCGGTGCGCTTCATCCACTTCGCGCTGTTCGACGGCCACCTGCTGACGCTGCAATTCTACACCGTCGACGCCATCGTCCTGCTCATCGCCGGCAGCCTCGGCTTCCGCTACAAGCGGGCGAGCCAGATGACGACGCAGTACGGCTGGCTCTACGAGCGCACGGGTCCGTTCGGATGGAAGGACCGCACTGCGAAATCGGCCTGAAAAGCGCCCGAAATCCACGGTCAAGCTCTGCTTTTCGAGTGACTCGCACTGCAAAAAACGCAATGCTGCGCCTTCCGGTGGGAGGATCTCGAGCAAACCGGGTCTCCACGGGGATCCAATCGACTCAGAGGGGAAATCTGATGAAGAAACTGCTGATGACGGGCGTCGCGCTGACGGCGATGGTTGCCCTGTCGGGCGTCGCCAACGCCCAGATCAAGCTCGGCGTGGCCGGGCCGATCACGGGCCCGAACGCGGCCTTCGGCGCGCAGCTCAAGAACGGCGTCGAACAGGCCGTCGAGGACATCAACGCGAAGGGCGGCGTTCTCGGCCAGAAGCTGACGGTCACCGTCGGCGACGACCGTTCGGACCCCAAGGAGGGCGTGTCGGTCGCCAACAAGTTCGTCGGCGACGGCGTCAAGTGGGTGGTCGGCCACTTCAACTCCGGCGTCACCATGCCGGCGTCGGAAGTCTATGCCGAGAACGGCATCATGATGATCTCGCCTTCGGCCACCAACCCGAAGATCACCGAGCGCGGCCTCTGGAACGTCTTCCGCACCTGCGGTCGCGACGACCAGCAGGGCGAAGTCGCGGCGGCCTACATCGCCAAGAACTTCAAGGACAAGAAG
>JAIYAB010000265.1 GCA_027489275.1 Hyphomicrobiales bacterium | reverse complement strand
CGCTGCGCGAGCTGTCAGAGAAGAAGCCCACCGTGGCGCTCGTGCGCGGCCTCGCCGCCTCCGGCGGCTACCTCGCGGCGATGGGCGCCGAGCGGATCGTCGCCCAGGAGACCTCGATCGTCGGGTCGATCGGCGTGCTGTTCCAGGTGCCGAACGTGTCGCGCCTGCTCGACACCGTCGGCGTGCGCATGGAGACGGTGAAGTCGGCGCCGCTCAAGGCCTCCCCCAACCCGTTCGAGCCGACGACGCCAGCGGCGGAGGCCGCGATCCAGTCCCTCGTGACCAGCAATTTCGAGTGGTTCCGCCGCGTCGTCTCCGACCGGCGCGGCCTCGCGGGCGAGCCGCTGGCCAAGGTGACGGACGGCCGTATCTTTACCGGGCAGCAGGCCCTCGACCTGAAGCTGATCGACGAGATCGGCGGCGAGAAGCAGGCGGTGGCCTGGCTGGAACGCGAAAAGGGGGTCGACAAGGACCTGCCAATTCGTGAATGGAAGCGCAGCACCACGACCGAGTTCGGACTGTGGAGCGCGGCAGCGGCCGTGAGCGAGGCGGCGGGGCTCGAGGGCCTCGCGCGCGCCCTGCAATCGGCCGGACGGGGGATCGAGCAACCTTCGCTTGACGGGCTGCTGGCCGTCTGGCAGCCTTGATCCGTGAAATTTCCATTGAAATCAATCTGATACGCGTCGGGGGCAGGACAGGCGATGATCAAGTCGGAACTCGTGCAGAAGATCGCGGAACACTATCCCGAGCTCTATCTCCGCGACGCCGAGAACGTCGTGAACGCGATCCTGGACGAGATCACGCAGGCGCTGGCGCGCGGCGACCGGGTCGAGATCCGCGGCTTTGGCGCCTTTTCCGTGAAGAAGCGCGATGCCCGCATCGGCCGCAACCCCCGCACCGGCGAGCACGTCCCCGTCGCCGAGAAGGTCGTGCCCGTCTTCAAGGCGGGCAAGGAAATGCGGATTCGCCTGAACAAGGTCCACGCAAACGCCGCGTGACCGGAGGCCGGAGGTCGCCATGAAGGGCTTCCTGAAATTGCTCGTGCTGCTGCCGCTGGCGGCGCTCGCGACCATCTTCGCCGTCATCAACCGCGAAGCCGTGCTCGTCACGTTCGACCCGCTCGAGTGGACGGGGCTGGGGCAGGCCGTGTCCATTCCGCTGTTCGTCGTGATCTTTGCGTCGCTCGCGGTGGGCGTGGTGCTCGGCGGGTCCGCCGTGTGGCTGGCCCAGGGCCGGCATCGCAAGGCCGCCCGCAGCAGCGCGCGGGAGGCCGCACGGCAACGCGAGGAGCTCGAAAGGCTGCGCGCCGACGGCGGAGCAGGCCTTCCGGTCGTATCGACGTTGCGCTGACGCCGCAGGGCGGCCGCCGCCCGCCGCTGCGCGAGGGAGCATCTGACATGAAGGTCGTCACCGCCGCCGACGTCGACCGCCTGCTCGACCCCAGCGGGCTTGCCGACGCGCTGGCGGAAGCATTCCGCAGCGACATCGTCGTGCCGATGCGCCACCACCACGAAGTGGAGCGGATCGGCGACGAGGCGACGCTGCTGCTGATGCCGGCATGGACCGGCAAGAGCGTGTCGCCCGCTTATGTCGGCACCAAGATCGTCAGCATCTACCGCGGCAACGCGGCGCGCGGCCTGCCGAGCGTCATGGGCAGCTACCTGCTGAACGACGGGGCGACCGGGGCTCCGCTCGCCGTGATGGACGGCTCGCGCCTCACCGTCTGGCGGACCGCCGCCGCGTCCGCGCTCGCCGCGCGCGCGCTGGCACGCCCTGATGCGTCGCGCATGGTGATGGTGGGCGCGGGCGCGCTCGCGCCGTTCCTCATCCGCGCCCATGCCGCCGAGCGTCCGCTCGCCGACATCGCGCTGTGGAACCACCGGCCTGAGCGGGCGCGGGACGTCGCCCGCGAACTCGCCGCGCAGGGGCTTCCGGTGCGCGCCGTCGACTCGCTGGAGGGATCCGTCCGCGACGCCGACATCGTCTCCTGCGCGACGCTCTCGGTGGAGCCGCTCGTGCGCGGCGACTGGCTGAAGCCGGGCGCGCATGTCGACTGCGTCGGCGCGTTCAAGCCCGGCATGCGCGAGACCGACGACGCGTGCATCCGCCGCGCCTCGCTGTTCTGCGACACGCGCGCCGGCGCGCTCAAGGAGGGCGGCGACCTCGCCATTCCGGTCGCCTCGGGCCTGATCACGGCGGCCGACGTGAGGGCCGACCTGTTCGACATCGCCCGCGGACTCCATCCGGGCCGGACCTCGGCGGACGAGATCACGCTGTTCAAGTCGGTGGGCACCGCCATCGAGGATCTGGCGGCGGCCATGCTGGTGTGGAACCGCCTGGGCTGAGAGACATGCGGCGCTTTGGCGCTGCATCGCCATGGACAGAGCGTGTCCAAAAGTGCAAAGACGGCTCATGCCCGTCCTGGTCAAAGTCTGCGGCCTGCGCACGCCCGACACGATCGACGCCGCCATCGGCGCCGGCGCGGACATGCTCGGCTTCGTGTTCTTTTCCAGGTCGCCCCGCCACGTGAGCTGCACGGACGCCATGTTGCTGGCCAGGCACATCGGCGACCGGGCCCACAAGGTGGCCCTCACGGTGAACGCTTCCGATGACGAACTCGACGCCATCGTCGAGGCGCTGGCCCCCGACATGCTTCAGCTGCACGGGGAGGAGGAGCCGGACCGGGTGGCGGCGATCAGGGCCCGTTACCGTCTCCCCGTGATGAAGGCGGTCGGCGTCTCCACCCGCGACGACGTCAGGCAGATCGACGCCTACCGCTCCGTCGCCGACCGCATCCTGTTCGACGCCAAGCCGCCGCCGGGCTCGGCGCTGCCCGGCGGCAACGGCGTTCCGTTCGACTGGCAGATCCTGGCCGACCTCGACATCGGCAAGCCCTACATGGTTTCGGGCGGGCTCGACCCGTCGAACGTTTGCAAGGCGCTCATGACGACCGGCGCACCGGGCGTCGACGTGTCGTCGGGCGTCGAGCGGGCTCCGGGCGACAAGGATCCCGCCCGCATCGCCGCCTTCGTGAAGGCCGCCCGCGCCGCGGCCGAAGCCGCCAAGGCTTCACCCCCACTGGCCCCCCGCTGACGGGCCGCCGCCGAGGACCATTTCCGTGACGATCCAGACCCCGAACTCCTTCCGCACCGGCCCGGACGAGACAGGCCATTTCGGCATCTTCGGCGGACGCTTCGTCGCCGAGACGCTGATGCCGCTGATCCTCTCGCTGGAAAAAGCCTATGGCGAGGCCAAGGCCGACCCCGAGTTCCACAAGGAGATGGGCGGATACCTGGCGCACTATGTCGGCCGCCCGAGCCCGCTCTACTTCGCCGAGCGGCTGACCGAGCATCTTCGTGAGAAGGCGTCGGCCTCCGGCCTTTCGGGCGGCGCCAAGATCTACCTGAAGCGCGACGAGCTGAACCACACCGGCGCGCACAAGGTGAACAACGTGCTCGGCCAGATCCTGCTGGCGCGGCGCATGGGCAAGAAGCGCATCATCGCCGAGACCGGCGCCGG
>JAIYAB010000099.1 GCA_027489275.1 Hyphomicrobiales bacterium | reverse complement strand
CGCGTGGTTCGCGGAGGAAGCGGTTGCGCAGCTTGCCCTCTATCGAACGTTCGAGCTGCGTCGTGGTGAGGCCGCCCGCCTGCACAAGTCCGATCAGGGGCAGGGAGATGCGACCTGCGCCGTCCACGGCATAGCTGTTCGACAGGTTGTCCTGTCCGAACACGATGACGCGAAGCCTGTCGCCCGCAGAGAGCGTGTAGGGACCATCGGTGCCGTCGGAGAATCCGGGCGGCAACGGCGGGACGTGCGCGCACGCAGCCAGCGGCGCGCAGGCGAGGAGGGTCAGGAGCGATCGTCTGTTCATCGTGCCGTGCAAGCCCTGGCTGATGCGGGGATTTTGCGCGCCGCGTGGTTAACAAACACTCACTGGAGGTTGCGGTTCGGAACGGCTGCTTAACCTTATCGAAACCTGAACAAGCGACTCTGCGGGCATCGTTTTCGGGTCGCGTGGAGCAGGCGCATGGGGTCGGACGCAACGGGGCGCAACGCCGCCGGCACGGGCGAGGGAGCGGGCGACCTCGACCTCAACCAGCTCGGCGCCGCCCTCGGCCGGGCGCGCTGGTGGATTTTGGTCCCCACGGTCATCGTGGGCGTCGGCGTCACGGTCGCCGTCAATCTCGTCACGCCCCGCTACACGGCCGAGACGAAGCTGATCCTGCAGAGCGGCGAGACGACCTTCACGCGGCCGGTCAGCAATACGGCGCCCGAGGCTGCCGCCGGCGTTCTCGACGAGCGCGATCTCGGCAGCCAGGCTCTCGTCGCGTCCTCCAAGGACGTCGCCCGGGCCGCGATCGACTCGCTGAAGCTGCGCGGCAACCCCGAATTCGACCGCTACGCCGCTCCCGGCGCCGTGCGGTCGGTGCTGATGGCCGTCGGCCTGATGCGCGCTCCCACCGAGGTGCAGCGCGAGGAGGCGCTGATCGAGAATGTCCGCGAGCGGCTGCTGGCCTTCACCACCGGCCTGTCCCGGGTCATGACCATCGAGTTCACCTCGGTGGATCCCGAGCTTGCGGCGCGCGGCGCCAACACCGTTGCGGCGCTGTTCCTCGAAGCTCAGTCGGAGAGCAAGAAGCAGGCGGCGCGGACTGCGGGGAACTGGCTGCTCAACACCATCGAGCCGTTGCGGGAAAAAGTCGCGGTGGCCGAGGCCCGCGTCGAGGAGTTCCGCGCGCGCAAGGGCCTGCTCGCCTCCGGTCCGAACTCGACGCTCCCGCAGCAGCAGCTCAGCGAGATGAACACCCAGCTCTCCACGGCGAAGTCCGCCCAGGCGGACGCCGAGGCGAAGGCCCGGCTCATCAGGGATGCGCTGGCGGCCGGGCGCCCGCTGGAGATCTCCGAGATCGCGAACAACGAGCTCGTCCGCAAGCTGTCCGCCGACAGGGCGACGCTGCGCGCGCAGGTGGCGCTGGAATCGCGCACCTTGCTGCCCGGACACCCTCGGATGAAGGAACTGACGGCGCAGCTCGCCAACGTGGAAGCCGATATCCGGTCCAGCGCCGAAAAGGCGGTGCGCACGCTGGAGAATGATTCGCGCGTGCAGGGGGCGCGCGTCTCCCAACTCACCGCCGCGCTGGACGACCTCAAGTCCCGCAGCGCCCGCGCCAACGAGGACGAGGTCGAACTGCGCTCGTTGGAGCGCGAGGCGCGCACGCAGCGCGAGCAGCTCGAGGCCATGATGGCGCGCTATCGCGACGCGGTCGCCCGGGACGCCAAGGACGCGGTGCCGGCGGACGCGCGGATCATTTCCACGGCGACGCCGCCGGCCACGCCCTCCTTCCCCAAGAAGCTGCCGATCATCATCGTGTCGACCATGTCGACGCTTCTGGTCGGCGCCGCCATCGTCGTCACGCGCGAGCTGCTTTCGGGCCGCGCCTATGTCGGCGCCGGCCAGCGCCTGCCCACGCCGCTCCCGGTGGCGCCGATCGCGGAGCCGATTTCCGTCGTCCGCCGGGAAGACGATGCGGCCGAGCCAGACGGGACGGCAACGGCGGAGCATGAGGACGATCGGAGCAGAGGCGCATTCGAACGCGTGGGGTCGGAGATTTCTCCGATCCCTGAGGATGCCACGTCCGAACTGGTGTCGCCCGTCGACGGCGAAATGCCCCCCGCGGAGACCGGCGTCACCCGGGCCGATGCGCAGGCCGTCACGGCAGCGATCACCGCCGCCATCGCCGCGGCGGGCGGAACGGGACCGCTGGTGCTGTTCGTGTCCGACGACCGCAGCCTCGCCCGCGACACGGGCTACGCCATTGCCCGGGACGTCGCCCGCCTGTCGCGCACCGTGCTGGTCGATCTTCCCGGAGCCGCCGCCCCGTCGGCGGAAATCGCGATCCCCGGCATCGGGGACGTCGTGGGCGGTCGCGTGGGTTTCGTCGACGTGCTCCACCGCGACCCGGCGAGCCGGTTACACCTGGTCGGGCCGGGGACGCCGCTCGATATGGACGAGCGGGACTGGGCCGCCCCGCTCGGACGATGCCTCGAAGCGCTGCAGGGCACCTACGGGTGCGTCATCGCCTGCGCCGCTTCGCCGTCCGTATCGCTCCTGTCCCAGGCCGTCGCCGCCGTGTCGTCCGTGCTCGTCCTCGTCGACGATACAGACGCAGCCGGCGCTGCCGACGCCCTGATGGCGGCCTTGCCCCCGGGCTCGCCAGAGCCGATCGTCCTGCGCGCAGATCCGGGCGAGCAGACGCGCGCCACTGCGTGAGGTCATGCGAGCGGCGCGGCCGAAGCCGCGCCATACCGGCTCCGGAATAATGTCGAAAAGGGGAGACGCGCGTGCCCTCGTCCTGAGGCGCAACGTGCGGCGGGGACGATGCCATCGGCCCGGGCGCTGACGGCGCCGCGTGGCTTCAGTCGCGCG
>JAIYAB010000333.1 GCA_027489275.1 Hyphomicrobiales bacterium | reverse complement strand
GGTGATGGTGCGGAAGGTCGTCCAGCGGCTGGCGCGCAGCGTCTGCGACGCCTCCTCCAGCGCCGGGCTGATGCCCTGGACGACGCCGACCAGCACGAGGAAGGCGATGGGCGTGAAGGCGAGAAGCTGGGCAATCAGCACGCCCGGCAGGCCGTAGATCCAGCGCGATCGCGGCACGTCGAACCACTCGAACAGCACGTTCGAGAGCACGCCGGAGCGGCCGAACAGCAGGATCAGCGCCAGCCCGATGACGAAGGGCGGCGTGATGATCGGCAGGATCGAGAGGATGCGCAGCGCCTTCTTGCCGCGGAAGCCCGAGCGCGTGGCGATGAGCGCGAAGGCGAGGCCGAGCGCGGTGCTGCCGAAGCCGACGAGAACGCCGAGGAACAGCGTGTTCCACGCCACGCCGCAGCGCAGCGGGCCGTACAGGCAGTCGAGGCCCCAGATCGAGCGGTCCGTGAACTTCTGCACGAAGAGACCCGGCGCGAAGGCGCCGTCATTGGTCTGGACGGCGCTGACCAGCACCTTCGAGATCGGGAAGAAGACGAACAGCGCGACCAGCGCCACCACGGTACCGATGGAGGTGACGACGAAGACGTCGCCCCGGCACCAGCCGAACTCGGCGAGGCCGCGGCACAGGATCAGCAGGAAGGCCGACAGCACGACGGCGCCGCCGAGCCCGATGCCGGCCTGCGATGGGCCGGACGTCCCGGCAAGGCCGGCGAGCCAGGCCCAGCTCCATCCCTTGAGCCCGATGCCGAAGCCCTGTCCAAGCGTCAGGACCAGCCCCAGCAGCCCGGCGAAGACGAGCATCCCCGCCCGCCCCGGCACGCCGCGCGGACGCAGCGACGCGACGACCGACAGGCCGAGGGGAACGATGATCGGGAGCAGCCACCACGCGCCGGCGAAGGCGAGCACGGCGGCGGGGCCGGCGGGGCCGGCAGGCCACGCGCCAAGCCCGGGTCCACCCGCCGAGAAGTCCAGCCAGTACCACGGCAGCAGCGCGTAGCCCGCGAGCGCAAGCAGGGCCACGGGCAGGGCGTCGGCCCTGCCCTCCGGTTTCGTCCTCATCGGGGCCCCCCGACCCGCCGCGGCGTCCGGCGCGCTTTACTTCGGCAGCGCCTTCACCTCCTGGTCCCACTTGGCGAGCAGGCGGCGACGCTCGGCCGAGGAGCCGTACTTGGCGAAGTCGTAGTTGATGAGCTTGATGTCGGCGAGCTTGGGAGCCTGCGCAGGGATCGGCGTCGCCTTGTTCGACGGCACCTGGTAGGAGCGGGCATTGGCGGCAAGGCCCTGCGCCTCGGGGGTGAGCGCCCAGTCGTACCACTTCTTGGCGTTGTCGAGGTTCTTCGAGCCCTTGATGATCGACATCGAGCCGATCTCGTAGCCGGTGCCCTCGCAAGGCGCGACCGCCTTCATCGGCGCGCCGTCGACGATCATCGTGACGTGATCGTGCAGGAAGGCGATGCCGACGGTGGTCTCGCCGAGGCTGGTCGCCTTGGCCGGCGCGGCGCCCGACTTCGTGTACTGGTTCACGTTGGCGTGCAGCTTCTTCATGTAGTCGAAGGCCTTGTCCTCGCCCATGATCTGCACGAGCGTGGCGAGCATGGTGTAGGCGGTGCCCGACGAGTTCGGGTCGGCGACCTGCACCTCGTCCTTCAGCTTCGGATTGAGCAGGTCGGCCCAGCACTTCGGCTCGGGGAGGCCCTTCGAGGCGAGCTGCTTGGTGTTGTAGCCGTAGCCGAGTGCGCCCGAGTAGATGCCGACGGTGCGGCCCTTGGACTGCTCCCACTGGCGCACGGCCCACTCGTTGAGGTCGGCCATCTTCGGCGACTTGTACTCCTCGGTCAGGCCTTCCTCGGCGGCCTGCATGTGGGGATCGCCGGTGCCGCCCCACCAGATGTCGCCGCGCGGGTTGGCCGCCTCGGCCTTCACCTGGGCGTAGATCTCGCCGGAGCTCTTGCGGGTCATCGCCACCTTGACGCCGGTCGCCTTCTCGAAGGCATCGACCATAGGCCGGCACCACTCCTCCTGCACGGCGCAGTAGACGGTGAGCTGGCCCTGCGCCTGCGCGCCGGAGACGCCCGCGCCGAAAGCGGCGGCGGCGACGCCGGCCAGCGCGAGGGTGCGAAACCGAACTGTCATGGACATGTCATCATCCTCCCGAAGATCGTTGTTGTTGCTGAAGGTGCTGCAATGCGCGCGTCCGGTCAACGGACCCCGCTCGCCTCGCTCAGGGCATCGTAGAGGGCCGGCGTTGCGGCGAGGATGGGGTTCCCCTTCGTCAGCCCCTCGCCGGCGAGGAAGTCGTTGCAGCGCCCGCCGGCCTCCTCGACGAGGAGATGGCCCGCCAGCACGTCCCACGCATTGATGTGCAACTCGCAATAGCCGTCGATGCGGCCGGCCGCGACATAGGCCATGCCCAGCGCGCCCGACCCGCAGCGATAGAGCCCGCCCCCCAGCGCCATGACCTTCGACACGACGTCCACGTAGCGCTCCACCGGCTCGCGCATGCTCCAGCCACACTCGATCGAGGCGCGGCCCATGTCGGCGATGCCGGAGACGGCCATCGGCTTGCCGTTCAGGGTCGCGCCGCCGCCCAGCCGGGCCGCGAAGGTCTCGCCTCGCATCGGGTCATGGATGACGCCGACGACGGTGCGGCCGCCGGCCAGCAGCGCGATGGAAATGCAGAAGTGCCCGATGCCGCGGGCGAAGTTCGCCGTTCCGTCGATGGGATCGACGATCCACAGGCGCTCGCCCGGGCGGCTCGCGCCCTCCTCGCCGATCATGCCGTCCTGCGGGAAGGCGGCCTCGAGCCGCGCCGCAACAAGGCGCTCGATCTCGCCGTCGACCGCGGTGATGAAGTCGTGCCGGCCCTTGAAGGCGAAGCCGTCCGGCGCGCGGTTCAGGTAGCGCTCGCGCATCACCGCGCCGGCCTCGTGCGCGACGGCGGTCGCCGTCGCCAGCGCCCGGTCGAGCGCGGCAGCATCCTCGGTCATGGTCGATTCCCCCGACGATCAACGTGTCGGCGGCAGCTATGTGACAGTTTCGTGTCGGTGGGAAGCGCCCGATGCGACGCCCGGCGCGTCAACCGCGACGCGCCAATTCGCGCTCGACGGCGACGGTGATGCGGGCGTCGAGGGGATCGGTCGAGGTGGGAAACACGGCGACGATCCCGCCGTCGACCCCGACGAGGTACTTGTGGAAGTTCCAGCGCGGCGTCTCCCGGGGCCGCTCGGCGGCGGCCCAGCGGTAGAAGGGATGGGCCTCCGGCCCGACCACGCGCGCCTTCGCCGCAAGGGGAAACGTGACCCCGTGCGAGCGCGCGATCTGGGCCGTCTCGGCCGACGGCCCGGGCTCCTGCCCGCCGAAGTCGTTCGAGGGGACGCCGAGCAGCGCGAACCCGCGCGGCGACAGCCGCGTCCACAGCGCCTGAAGCCCGCCCAGCTGCGACGCAAAGCCACAGAAGGAGGCGGTGTTGACCACGAGGACCGGCCGGCCGGCGAACGCCGCCATCCGGATGTCGCCGCCTTCGAGGCCCGCGAAGGAGAAGGTGAAGGCCGTCCGCTCGCTCATGCCGGCCTGCTGGGCGGCCGCGGGCGCCGAGATGGCGCCGGCGGCCAACGCGCCGAGGAGGGTGCGGCGGTCGATGCCGCCGGAACCGGTCTTCGCCATCGTGCGTCCTCCTGCGTCGGTCATCCGCGCATCATACGCATGACGTGTACGTCCGGATGCGCCACCGGTGCACGCATCACAGCGTCGCAGCCCGGGTCGGGCGTCAGAACTCGACGTCGAGTTCCTCCAGTTCCTCCGGCTCCTCGAGCGCCGCCGCGGTCCATTCGTGCATCAGCGGCCAGGCGAGCACGTGCTTCACATAGGCTGCGCAGCGCGTGTCGAGCTTCACGGCGTAGGTGGTAAAGCGCGTGCAGACAGGCGCGAACATCGCGTCGGCGAGGGTCGGGCCGTCGCCGAAGAGCCAGGGGCCGCCATAGGTGGACAGGCACTCGCGCCAGATCGCCGTCACCCGGTCGATGTCCGGCTGGCAGCCGGCCCACACCTTGAAGTCGGGGAAACTGGCGCGCAGGTTCATCGGCAGCGCGGAGCGAAGGTTCGCGAAGCCGCCATTCATCTCGCCCGACACCGAGCGGCAGTGCGCCCGCGCGATCCGGTCCGCCGGCAGCAGCCCGGCCCTGGGCTTCACCTCGGCGAGATAGGCGGCGATCGAGATCGTGTCCCAGACGCGGGCCCCGTCATGGGTGAGGCACGGCACGAGGAACGATGGGGACAGCAGCAGCAGCTCGGCGCGTGCATCGGGATCGTCGACCGACACGCGCACCTCCTCGATGTCGAGGCCGGCCATGCGACACAGCAGCCAGCCGCGCAGGGACCACGAGGAATAGTTCTTGCTAGAAATCGTCAGCGTCGCCTTGGCCATCTCAGGATCCCCCCTTGTCGGTATCCGGAAGCCGGCTCCCGGCGACGCGCAGACCGCCTTCCGGGAGAGCTTTCGTCCGAAAGCTGCCCAGGAAAGCGGCACTGCCCGCGACGACACTCCGACGGACGGTTCCCGCTCGATGCTCTACCTGGCTTACGAGACCCATGGCCGCCTGATGTCTCCGGCCCGCGAGGCCGCGCGCTGGGCGCTCGGCAGCTTCGGGTCCGCCCTGTCTGCTTCGGACATGGCGAGCGGGAGCAATCTTCGTGCCGCATGGGAGCTGATCGAGCGTGCCGGGCTCACGCACGTCTCGCCGCCCTTCGGCATCGACCATGTCCGCGTGGGCAACCGCGACCTGCCGGTGACGGAGGAGGTGACGCTGCGCACGCCGTTCGCCAGCCTGCGGCATTTCCGCAAGGACACCGACGTGGCGCAGCCGCGGGTGCTCGTCGTCGCGCCCCTGTCCGGCCATTTCGCCACCCTCCTGCGCGGCACCGTGCGGACGCTGCTCGCCGACCACGACGTCTTCATCACCGACTGGCACAACGCCCGCGACGTCCCTCTCCTTGCCGGCCGCTTCGGCTTCGATGACTACGTCACGCACCTGATCCGCTTCCTCGAGGGCATCGGGCCGGGCGCGCACGTGCTCGCCGTCTGCCAGCCTTGCGTGCAGGTGCTCGCCGCCGCCGCGCTGATGGCGCAGGGCGACAATCCCGCCGCCCCGCGCAGCATGACGTTGATGGCCGGCCCCGTCGACACGCGGATCAACCCGACGCGCGTGAACCGGCTCGCGACCGAGCGCCCCATCGCCTGGTTCGAGCGCAACCTGATCTCGACCGTGCCGTTCCCCCATGCGGGCGCCGGCCGGCGCGTCTATCCGGGCTTCGTGCAGCTCACCGCCTTCATGGCGATGAACCTGCAGCGCCACGTGAAGGCGCATCTCGACCTGCACGGCCATCTTGCCCGCGGCGAGAGGGAGCAGGCCGACACCATCAAGACGTTCTACGACGAGTACTTCGCGGTGCTCGACCTGACCGCCGAGTTCTACATCGAGACGATCGACCGCGTGTTCCAGCAGGCCCAGCTCGCCAGGGGCGAGCTCGTGGTCGCCGGCGAGCGCGTGGACCCGTCCGCCATCCGCCGCACCGCCCTGCTGACGGTGGAGGGCGAGCGCGACGACATTTGCGCGCTCGGCCAGACGGTGGCGGCGCACGACCTGTGCTCGAAGCTGAAGCCCTTCCGCAAGCGACACCACATGCAGGCCGGAGTCGGACACTATGGCGTGTTCAGCGGCCGCAAATGGGACGGCCAGATCTATCCCATCGTGCGCAACACGATCCTGGCGAGCGAGTAGGCCGCCTCACAGGCGAACCCTTGCCGTGCACGATCCGGCGGGCGCGACCCGCAGGGCACGGCGCCGATGCCGGTCCGACATCCCGCATTCGTGAGGGCCGGGGAGTTGACTCTCTGCGGGATAGGACCACATTCTATATGCAACTGAGTTTCAACTGCGAATGAGGCCGCCCTTCCATCCTGACGGGAGATTGCCGTGGACACCGGAGCCCCCTCTTCCGCCCCCCTGACCGCAAGCCGCCGGAGCCTCTTGCGCGGCGCCTTGGCGATCCTCGCGACCGCCCCGCTCGGAGCGGGCGCCT
>JAIYAB010000287.1 GCA_027489275.1 Hyphomicrobiales bacterium | reverse complement strand
TTCGGGTTCTGGCGGAACGTCGTCGCCGCCGCCTTCACGGCCTTCTGGTCGCGCGGGGTGAAGGCGCGCAGCGCGTGCTAGACGCGGTTGCCGAGCTGGGCCAGCACCGTGTCGGGCACGTCGAGCGGGTTGTGCGTCACGAAGTAGATGCCCACGCCCTTGGAGCGGATGAGGCGCACCACCTGCTCCACTGCCTCGAGCAGCGCCTTGGGCGCGTTGTTGAACAGCAGGTGCGCCTCGTCGAAGAAGAAGACCAGCTTCGGCTTGTCCGGGTCGCCGACCTCGGGCAGCTGCTCGAACAGCTCCGAGAGCAGCCAGAGCAGGAAGGTGGCGTAGAGGCGCGGGCTGCCCATGAGCTTGTCGGCCGCCAGCACGTTGATGACGCCGCGCCCGTCCTCGACCTGGATGAGGTCGGTGATGGCGAGCGACGGCTCGCCGAAGAACTTCGTCGCGCCCTGGTTCTCCAGCACCAGGAGCTGGCGCAGGATCGAGCCCACGGTGGCGTCTGCGACGTTGCCGTACTGCAGCGCCATCGGCTTGAGGCCGTCCTGCTTGGTCAGCTCGTTGAGCAACAGGCGCAGGTCCTTCATGTCGATGAGGGGCAGCTGCTGCTCGTCCGCGATGCGGAAGGCGATGTTGAGCACGCCCTCCTGCGTGTCGTTGAGCTCCAGCAGGCGCGACATCAGCAGCGGGCCCATCTCCAGCACGGTCGTGCGCACCTGGTGGCCCTGGTCGCCGAAGAGATCCCAGAACACGACCGGAAACTGGTCGGGCTTGTAGGCGTAGCCCATGTCCTTCGCGCGCTTGACGAAGTGCTCCTTCGGCTCGCCCAGCGCCGCGACGCCGGACAGGTCGCCCTTCACGTCCGCGGCGAACACCGGCACGCCCGCGGCCGAAAAGCCTTCTGCCAGCACCTGGAGGGTCACGGTCTTGCCCGTGCCGGTGGCGCCTGTGATCAGGCCGTGGCGGTTCGCCAACTTGAGGTTGAGCACCTCGGGCTTTCCGCTCTTGCCGACCAGAATGCTGCCTGCGTCCGCCATCTGCGATCATCCTCCGCGCCGCCGAAACCCGCGACCGTTATAGGGGCGGGCGTGTGTCCTTTCCACATCGGCGCGGCACGACGTTCTCGGAACGTGCGAATCGAATGTGTGCAAGCTTGAGTTTCAGCGCGAGCCATGAATGATGACGTTAATCAAGGTTGCCGATGGACGCAGGGGCGGGCTCCTCATGGACGAACTGATCGTGAAGATCGCCGCGCAGGCGGGCCTCGACGAGGCCGCGGCGCGCCAGGCCGTCGCCATCGTTCTCGCCTTCCTGCAGAAGGAGGCTCCGGCCGCCGACATCGCTACGATGTTCGCGGCCATGCCGGGCGCCGAGGCGCTCGCGGCGGAAGCATCGTCGGGCGGCGGCGGCATCATGGGGGCCATCGGCGGCTTCATGCCGGGCGGCGGGCTGATGGCGCTGGCCGGCCAGCTCACCTCCGCCGGCCTCTCGATGGACCAGATGGGGGATTTGGGACGTGAACTCTTCGCCTACGGCCGCGAGAAGGCCGGCGAGGACGTCATGGGGTCGATCGTCGGGTCCGTGCCCGGCCTTGGCCAATTCGTCTGACGCCGACAGGGGGGCGTCGCGCGCAACTCAAGGGACCAAAGCCCGTCAAGGGCGGGCCCTTTCGGACAGGAGGGTGTTTGGAATGTCGTCGTACTCGATTGCAACCATAGAGGGCATAGGCCCGGTCTTCGCTGCCAAGCTGAAGGCCGCCGGCATCAAGAAGACCGGGGACCTGCTGGTCCGCGGCAAGGACCCGAAGGGCCGCAAGGAGATCGCGGTCGCCACCGGGCTTGACGAGAGCAAGATCCTCAAGTGGACCAACATGGCCGACCTGATGCGCATCAAGGGCGTCGGGGAGGAGTATTCCGAGCTGCTCGAGGCCGCCGGCGTCGACACGGTGAAGGAACTGCGCAACCGCAACGCGGCGAACCTCACCAAGGCGATGGTCGAGGCCAACGCCACGAAGAAGCTCGTCCGGCTTCTGCCGAGCGAGAAGATCGTGGTGAAGTGGGTGGCCATGGCCAAGGAACTGCCGCCGGCCATCACGTACTGAACGGGTCGGCTGCGATCCGGCGTCCCGGCCGCGTGCCGGGGCCCGGTTTCGCATCGCGATTGCGCCGTCTGCCGACAGGAGACAGGCCCGCGCCGTTTTGGCGCGCGCCTCCTGTCGATGATCGATCGATTTTTCAGTCCATTTTCAGAACGCGAGCATTCTCTTGTTCACTTTCAGGGCAAATCATCTCACCGGCCAGCTGGTGAAGACGGACAACAATCAGGCGGTCTACTTCTGCGAGAAGGGCGCGAACGGCGTGGTCGTTCGGAGACTGATCGAGAATTGGCCCACCTTCCTTTCGCTCTTCCACCCGACCGCGATCCGCATCTGCGACGATCAGGATCTCCAGCGGGTGCCGGAAGGCGCCGACGTGGCGGGCGGAAGCCGCCTCGTCCGGGTGCAAGGGGACATCAAGATCTACTTCCAGGATGGGCCGGTGCTTCGCCACATCGACAGCATGCAAGCGCTCCTGGGCTACAACTTCAACGGCGCGGCCGTGCAGACGGTCACGCCGCAGGAGCTTCAGCATCGACCCATGGGCCTGCCTGTGTCCGCCGGCAATCTCGACCCGCCGCACCGCTACGACCTCGCCGACCTGAGGCCGAGCGAATGGGACGCCTTCGTGGGCGCGTTGTTCGCGCTCAAGGCCAACGGCGCCTACGACCGGTTCACGCAGGCCCACTTCGACAATCTCCAAAGGATCCATCACACGCCGCTGTTCCTGCCGTGGCATCGCGTGTTCCTGTATCTCTTCAGCCGCGCGATCCAGGACATCATCAAGAATCCGACCCTCCATTTTCCGTTCAGCTGGCAGTGGCTTCAGGCCTATCCGTCCTATGAGACAGACGACGTCATCCGGCTGTTCACGCCGCCCTGGGTCGGAGCGGCCGCCAGCCCCGTGAGGGACGGTCCGTTCCAGGAAGGGCGTTGGGCGGCCTATCTGCCGGATCGCGGCGTCCGCAACGCACCGCTCGGCAGAAGCCCAAGCGCCAAGTCGGTGGAGGTGCCGGCCGACGTCGTCGCGACGCTGGTGTCCTTTTCCGACTACGAGGCGTTCCGGCAGGCGCTCGAACGGACGCACGACGACATCCATGGCCGGATCGGGGGCCTGATGGGGGACCCCCACTACTCGACCAACGACCCCGTCTTCTGGCTTCACCACGCCCGGGTGGACGAGGTCTGGTCACAGTGGCAGCGCGCGCACCCGGCGCAGAACGACGCCATGATCGGGCGCGGATGGCCCGTGGGCCTGGGCGACATCATGCCGGGGGAGCGTGCGTGGACGGTCGCGGAGGCGGCCTTGATCGACGGAACGCTGGTCGCCTGAGCGGCCGGCGAGCAGTGGCCGCCCTCAGCACTGCTCCAGCTGGCGGCCGCAGACGCGCGAGACCCAGCCGGTGCCGAACTCGGTTTCGGCCTGGACCCACTGGCCCTGGCAGGACACGAGGCGCTTGACGGCGACGCTGTCGGGCGTGAGGGGGAAACCGCCGCGGGTTCCGGTCAGCGAGGCGACGACCCTGGCATTGCCGCGCGGGGCGGCGCGCAGTGTGTCGGAGGCGAGCGTCGCCTTGATGCGGTCGGCGGGCACCCAGCCTTCGCCGCGGAACCACGTGGCGGACTGGCGGCTGTAGCCCTCGTCCGCCTCCGCCGGGAAGAACGCACTGCCGACGCGGAACCAGCCGTTGCTGTAGCCGGTGACACGCACGAGCACGGCCACCTCGTCGACCCCGATCACGCGCGGGGCCGGCAGGCGGGCGAGGACCGCGCTGTCGGCGTTGGGCTCGTACCGCACGGGCAGTCCGAAGGTTCCCCGATCGACGGACCAGCCCGAGAAGTCACAGGCGACCACCGTGCCGGCCGTGCGCGGAACGTTCGCCGGTGCCGTTCGCTGGGCGCTCGCCGGCGCGGCGAGAGCCGCGAGGACCAACGCCGCCGGGAGCGTCGCCATGCACGCCCGCACGACGGCTCTGCGCGGTCCCCGTGCCCGCCTCGTCGCCCTGACCATGCCCATCATGCCCCTCGCCCCCGTCCGTCGAACGGAGGGTGGCGCATTTCCACCCGTTGGTGCAATGGTCCGCACGTTTCGGGCATGCTCCATGCGACGCCCGACCCATGGCGGGAGATCGCATGTCAGACCTCTCCTTC
>JAIYAB010000358.1 GCA_027489275.1 Hyphomicrobiales bacterium | reverse complement strand
AAGCAGGGGCGGAACCGCGAGTATCAGGCGGTGCTGCCGCTGCGCGGCAAGATCCTCAACGTCGAACGGGCACGTTTCGACAAGATGCTGTCGAGCCAGGAGATCGGGACGCTGATCACCGCGCTCGGCACGGGCATCGGCAAGGAAGAATTCAACGCCGACAAGCTGCGCTACCACAAGATCATCATCATGACAGACGCGGACGTGGACGGCAGCCACATCCGGACCCTCCTGCTGACCTTCTTCTTCCGGCAGATGCCGGACCTGATCGAGCGCGGCCACATCTTCATCGCCCAGCCGCCGCTCTACAAGGTGACGCGCGGCAAGTCCCAGAGCTACCTGAAGGACGAGCGAGCGCTGGAGGACTATCTGATCGACCAGGGCGTCGATGGTGCCGTCCTGCGCCTCAAGTCCGGCGAGGACCGGGCCGGCCAGGATCTTCGCCATCTCGTCGAGGAGGCGCGCATCATCCGCAACCTCCTCAACAGTCTCCACAGCCGGTATGACCGCCAGGTGGTCGAGCAGGTCGCCCTTTTCGGCGCGCTTCGTCCCGTCGCGGACGGTTCGGACGCCCCCGGCAAGCTGGCCGGCATCGTGCAGAGGCTCGACGAGATGGCGGACGAGACGGAGAAGGGCTGGAGCGGCCAGATCGATGGCGGCGGATTCGTCTTCGAGCGGACGCTGCGCGGCGTTCGTCACGTCGTTACGCTGGACGAGGCGCTGCTCGCTTCCGTCGATGCGCGCAAGATCCACGAGCACGCCGCCCCCATGAGCGAAGCGTTCAGCGCTCCCGCGTCGCTCGTGCGCAAGAGCGACGAAACAACCGTGATCGGGCCGGTGAGCCTCTTCGACGCAATGGTCGCGGTCGGCCGCAAAGGCCTGGCTCTGCAGCGCTACAAGGGTCTCGGCGAAATGAACCCCGAGCAGCTGTGGGAAACCACGCTCGACCGGACCGTCCGGTCGCTGCTTCAGGTGCGCATCAAGGAAGTTGCCGACGCCGATGACATCTTCACCAAGCTGATGGGCGACGTGGTGGAGCCGCGGCGCGAATTCATCCAGAGCAATGCGCTCAACGTCTCCAACCTGGACGTGTGAGCCGACCTCAGACGTCCTGGCCGGTCACCGTGCGAGAACGACCCCGTCGAAGATTGACTTCGATCGCGAGATCCGTCGCAGGTCAAACCTCGACCTCGAGCACGGTCGACATGCCGACCGGTGGGGTGCCGTAGGTGACGCGCGTGCCGAGCGTTGCCCGTGAGAACTGGCCGTCGCCGCCTCTTGCATCCGCCTGACCGCTCCTTCGATCAAGGCTGTGGCGCCGTGGACCTCGCCGGCCGGCTGTGGCAACGCGCAACATGTCGCCCGGTTCCGTGAGCGAAGCCGCCGCGGCGGCGCATCCTGCCGGAGGCTCCCACGGCCGCTCCGAGGGGCATTGCATCCCGGCGGGGAAGTATTTTACATCTAAAATACTGAGGGATCGGCACGTCGGTCCCGCTTGGAGCGGACGGAACAAGGCGGTAACCGAACCGCACCGACCGCAGTGACAGGGAGGTTTTCCATGCGCATGCGCTTTTCGCCGATCGCAGCCCTCGGATTCATGACGCTCGCTGCCTTTCCGGCGGCGGCGCAGCAGCCGGTGAAGATCGGCATGATCACGACCCTGTCGGGTCCCGGCGGCTACCTCGGCGCCGACATCCGCGACGCGTTCGCGCTCGCCATCGAGCAGGAGGGCGGAAAGCTCGGCGGTGTCCCCGTCCAGCTTCTCGTCGAGGACGACGGCCTCAAGCCGGTCCAGGGCAAGCAGATCGCCGACAAGTTCATGAAGTCCGACAAGGTGAAGCTCCTCACCGGTATCGTCTTCTCGAACGTCGCCGGCGCGGTCGTGCCGGACGTTCTGGACGGCGGCGGCATCTATGTCAGCCCAAATGCCGGCCCATCGAACTTCGCGGGCAAGGAGTGCCACCGGAACTACTTCGTGGTGTCGTGGCAGAACGACAGCCTGCACGAAAGCGCCGGGCAGAACGCCACCAATCTCGGCTACAGGAAGGCCTTCATCCTGGCCCCGAACTACCAGGCCGGGAAGGACGCGCTGGACGGCTTCAAGCGCTTCTTCAAGGGCGAGATCGCCGGCGAAATCTATACGAAGCTCGACCAGACAGACTTCGCCGCCGAGCTCGCCCAGATCCGCGCGGCCAACCCCGACGTCGTGTTCCAGTTCCATCCCGGCGGCCTCGGCATCGCCTTCATGCGCCAGTACGCGCAGTCGGGCATCACCACGCCGATGGTGGTCGCATCCCCGTCGATGGATTCGACCACGCTCGCGGCGGTCGGCGATGCCGCAGTCGGCGTGAACCTGACGGCGCAGTGGAACACCGACCTGCCGATTCCTGAGAGCAAGGCCTTCGTCGAGGCCTTCCAGAAGAAGTACAACCGCGTCCCGACCTACTACGCCCAGCAGGGCTACGACACGGCGCTGGCCATCGCCGCCGCGCTGAAGGGAACGGGCGGCAAGGTGGAAGACACGGAGGCGTTCCGCACGGCGATGCTGAAGGCGGATTTCAAGTCCATCCGTGGCAACTTCAAGTTCGGTCCAAACCAGCACCCCGTCCAGGACTGGTACGCTCTGAAGGTCGAGAAGGGCGCCGACGGCAAGCCCGCGATCGTCACCAAGGGCAAGGTGCTGACCAATCACGGCGACTTCTACGCCGCCCAGTGCAAGCTCTGACCGGCCGGCGATCGGCCGGCCGCATGGCGGGGTGACGCATGACGCTCGTCCTCGAGCAGCTGCTCAACGGCGTGCAGTTCGGCGTCACGCTCTTCCTGCTCGCGGCCGGGCTGACGCTCATCTTCGGGATCATGGGCATCATCAACCTTGCCCATGGCTCCCTTTACATGGTCGGCGCCTATGCCGCGGCACTCACAGCGGGCAAGACCGGTAGTCCCCTGCTGGCCGTGCTCGCCGGATTGGCAGCGGCGGGCGTGCTCGGCATGGTGGTGGAGCTCGTCGTCATCAGGCGGCTCTATGCGCGAGACCATCTCGACCAGGTGCTTGCCACATTTGGCCTGATCCTGTTTCTCAACGAACTGACGGTGCTGTTCGTCGGCCGGCAGCCGCTTTTCGTGGCCATTCCGCCGATGCTGGAGGGCTCCGTTCCCCTGCTGCCGGGCCTGCGCTACCCAGTCTACCGGCTCGCCATCATCGCGGTGGGACTGGCAGTGGCCGCGGGGCTTTACCTGCTGATCAACCGGACGCGGCTCGGCATGATCGTGCGTGCGGGCGCGACGAACCGGGACATGGTGCAGGCGCTCGGCGTGGATATTCGCCTCGTCTACACCCTCGTGTTCGGTCTCGGCGCGCTGCTGTCAGGGCTTGCGGGAGTCATGATGGGGCCGCTCAGCGCCGTCCAGGTCGGCATGGGTGAGCGGATCCTGATCCTTACCTTCGTCGTCGTCGTCATCGGCGGCGTCGGATCCGTGCGCGGCGCCTTCCTCGGGGCCCTGCTTGTGGGGGTCGTCGACACGATGCTGCGCGCGTTCCTGCCCGGGTTCCTGCGCACCCTCATGGCCGGTCCGGACGCCGACGCGCTGGGCGCGGGCCTGTCTTCGATGGGCGTCTACATCCTCATGGCGCTCGTGCTTCTGCTGCGACCCCGCGGGCTGTTCCTGTCCCATGCATGACGCGGCCACCCCGAAGCGGAGCGGGTCCGGGCTCGTCGCGGTGGCTGCCACACTGGCGGCCCTGATCGCGCTTCCCTTCGCCGCGCAGGCCTATGGCGACGCGTCGCTCGTCACGCTGGCGACCCGCATGATCATCTTTGCCATCGCCGCGACCAGCCTGAACCTGGCCCTCGGCCACGGCGGCATGGTGAGTTTCGGCCATGCCGCCTTCCTGGGGATCGGGGCCTATACGGTCGGCATTCTCTACAGTCACTTCGTCGGCCGTGAGCCTTTCGCGGGATTCATCCCCGGCACTGACCAGATGTTGATTGCGGTACCGGCAGCCATGCTTGCAGCCGGACTTGCCGCGGCGGCCATCGGCGCGCTGTCGCTGCGGACCGGCGGCATCCAGTTCATCATGATCACCCTCGCTTT
>JAIYAB010000496.1 GCA_027489275.1 Hyphomicrobiales bacterium | reverse complement strand
AGCGGGTGCGCGATTCGGCGTCGCGGATGGCGACGAGGACCTTGCCGTAGGCGGAGTTCACCATGGCGAGCGCGACGAGGTAGCCCAGCGCCAGCGCGATCAGCGTGACGACGAACAGCGAGACGCGCGTCGTCTGCGCCTGGATGTTGAAGCCGAGGATGTCCTTGAAGTCGGTGAGGCCGTTGTTGCCGCCGAATCCCATGTCGTTGCGGAAGAAGGCCAGCAGCAGCGCGTAGGTCATCGCCTGGGTGATGATCGACAGGTAGACGCCCGTGACCCGCGAGCGGAAGGCGAACCAGCCGAACACGAAGGCGAGAAGCCCCGGCACGAGCAGCACCATGAACATGGCGTAGGGGAAGAAGTCGAAGCCGTACCAGGTGACTGGCAGCTCCTCCATGTTCAGGAAGACCATGAAGTCGGGCAGGACCGGGTGGGCATAGACGCCGCGCGTGCCGATCTGGCGCATCAGGTACATGCCCATCGCGTAGCCCCCGAGCGCGAAGAACGCGCCGTGGCCGAGCGAGAGGATGCCGCAATAACCCCACACGAGGTCGAGCGAGATGGCGAGCAGCGCATAGCAGAGATACTTGCCGAGCAGCGAGACCGCGTAGGTCGGCACATGGAACGGCGAGGTCGGCGGCAGCGCCAGGTTGAGGATGGGAACGAGCACCGCGGCGAGCGCGATGACGGCGAGGAAGATGCGGCCGCGCTGGTCGAGACCGCCGATGAGCCTCATCGTGATCATGCTTCCACCGCCCGGCCCTTGAGCGCGAACAGGCCGCGCGGACGCTTCTGGATGAAGAGGATGATGAAGACGAGGAGCGCGATCTTGCCCAGCACCGCGCCCGCGAAGGGCTCGAGGAACTTGTTGGCGATGCCGAGCGAGAGCGCCGCCACGAGCGTGCCCCACAGGTTCCCGACGCCGCCGAACACCACCACCATGAAGCTGTCGACGATGTAGCTCTGCCCGAGATTGGGAGAGACGTTGTCGATCTGCGAGAGCGCGACGCCGGCGATGCCGGCGATGCCGGAGCCGAGGCCGAAGGTCAGGCTGTCGACCCAGGGCGTGCGGATGCCCATGGCCGAGGCCATGCGGCGGTTCTGCGTCACCGCGCGCATCTTCAGCCCGAACGACGTGGCCTTGAGCACGAAGAGCAGCGCCAGGAAGACGACGATGCCGAAGACGATGATCCACAGGCGGCCGTAGGTGATGGTCAGGCCGTAGAAGTCGAAGGCGCCCGACATGAAGGACGGCGCGCCGACCTCGCGGTTGTTGGCGCCGAAGATCGAGCGCACCGTCTGCTGCAGGATCAGGCTGACGCCCCAGGTGGCGGGCAGCGTCTCCAGCGGGCGGCCGTAGAGATAGCGGATGACGCCGCGCTCGATGGCGACGCCCACCGAGCCCGACACGAGGAAGGCGAGCGGGATGGCCATGGCCAGCGACCAGTCGAACAGGCCCGGATAGGTGGTGCGCAGGAACTCCTGCACCACGAAGGTGGTGTAGGCGCCGAGCATCACCATCTCGCCATGCGCCATGTTGATGACGCCCATGACGCCGAAGGTGATGGCGAGGCCGATGGCGGCCAGCAGCAGCACGGAGCCGAGCGACAGCCCGTACCAGGCGTTCTGCAGGCCCGACAGCATGGCGAGGCGCCGCTGGATGGCGGTGGACGCCGTCTCGGCGGCCAGCTTGACGATCGGCGAGGACTTCGCGGACGCGATGCCCAGCAGGTTGAGCGCATCCTGGTCGCCGCGCTCGCCGATGATCTCGACGGCGGCGACCTTCTCGGCCTCGCTGGATCCGTCCGCGAGGATGACGACGGCGGCGCGCGCCTGCATCAGCGCGCGCTTGATCCTGGGATCGGCCTCCTTGGCGATGGCCGCGTCGAGTGCGGGCAGCGTGGAGGGATCGCGCGACTTGAACACGCTCTCGGCGGCGGCGAGGCGCTTGGCGGGATCGGGGTTCATCAGGGTCAGCGACCCCATCGCGGCGTCGAGCGCACGGCGGATGCGGTTGTTGACGCGGACGGCGCGGGTGCCGGACGGGGCCTCGACCTTGGCGCCAGTGCGCGCGTCGAGGAAGGAGCCGTCGGCGAGCTTGATGAACACGGCCCTGTCGGCCTGCCGGTAGACGAGGTTGCCCGCGGTCAGCGCCTCGAGCGCAGGCTGGGCGCGCTCGCTGCCGGTGGCGGCAAGCTCGGTGATCGCGGCCTCGATCTCGGCGAAGTTCTCGGTCGCCATGCGCGCGAAAGCGGCGTCAGCGGCCGACTGGGCCCGGGCCGCCGGGGGAGCGGCGAAGGCGAGGACGAGGACGGCGAGGAGGAATCCTGCGAGGCCGCGAAGGAGCCTCGGAAACGCGGGAGCGCACATGATGGACCGGCCTTGCGCGAACGGGATGAGAAGAACGGGCGGCACGATCACGGACCGCCGCGAGGCGATGTCGAACCGGGCCGCCCGCCGCGACGCGCCCAGGTCCCCTCCCGGCAGCGCCGCAGTCTCTCTTCGATGCAGACCCGGCCGGCGACAGGCGCCGGCCGGGTCGGGTCGTCAGGATCGGGCGGTTACTTGCCTGCGCCGCCGCACTTTCCGGTCTTCACGTTGAAGTTCCCGCAGGACATCGGAGCGCGCCAGTCGGCGATCAGGTCCTTGGAGCCTTCGAGGTAGTCCGACCACTCGTCGCCGACCACGAGGCCCGGGGTCTGCGAGACGATGTTGAACTGGCCGTCGGCCTTGATCTCGCCGATGATGACCGGCTTGGTGATGTGGTGGTTCGGCATCATGGCCGAGAAGCCGCCCGAGAGGTTGGGCACGGACACGCCGATCAGCGAGTCGATGACCGCGTTGGACTCGGTGGTGCCGGCCTTTTCGACGGCCTTGACCCACATGTTGAAGCCGATCACGTGGGCTTCCATCGGGTCGTTCGTCACGCGCTTCGGGTTCTTCGTGAAGGCCTTCCACTTCTCGATGAACGCCTTGTTGTCGGCGTTGTCGATGGACTGGAAGTAGTTCCAGGCGGCCAGGTGGCCGACGAGCGGCTTGGTGTCGATGCCGGCGAGCTCTTCCTCACCGACCGAGAACGCCACGACCGGGATGTCGGTGGCCTTGATGCCCTGGTTGCCGAGTTCCTTGTAGAACGGCACGTTGGCGTCGCCGTTGATGGTCGACACGACGGCGGTCTTCTTGCCGGCCGAGCCGAACTTCTTGATGTCGGCGACGATGGTCTGCCAGTCGGAATGACCGAACGGCGTGTAGTTGATCATGATGTCGTCGGCCTTGACGCCCTTCCCCTTGAGGTAGGCTTCAAGGACCTTGTTGGTCGTGCGCGGATAGACGTAGTCGGTGCCGGCGAGCACCCAGCGCTGCACCTTCTCGTTTTCCATCAGGTAGTCGACGGCGGGAATGGCCTGCTGGTTCGGGGCGGCGCCCGTGTAGAAGATGTTGCGCGAGGACTCCTCGCCCTCGTACTGCACCGGGTAGAAGAGGATGCCGT
>JAIYAB010000375.1 GCA_027489275.1 Hyphomicrobiales bacterium | reverse complement strand
TCGCAACTTCCGCGAGGCGCGGGACTTCGAGGAGCTGATCGGCCAGCTCACGGCCGACGACCAGGAGCAGGAGGCCGCCGCCGCCGGGGGCAAGGAGCGTGTCCCCGGCCGGGACGACGGCTGACATGGGCGAGCCGACGCGGCCGGCGGCCCCCGCGCTCTCCCCGGCCGATCAGGCGTCCGTCGACGCGCGCATGATGCGCGAAGCGCTGTCGCTCGCCCGCCGCGGCCTCGGCAACACCTGGCCGAACCCGGCGGTGGGCGCCGTGATCTGGCACGACACGCCCGAGGGTCCCCGCGTCGTCGGGCGCGGCTTCACGCAGCCCGGCGGGCGGCCCCATGCCGAGACGATGGCGCTGGCGCAGGCCGGCGACCGCGCCCGCGGCGCGTTCATGGCGGTCACGCTGGAGCCCTGCTCGCACCATGGCCGCACGCCGCCCTGCTGCGAGGCGGTGGCGGCGGCGGGCATCGCCCGCGTCGTCTCGGCGATCGAGGACCCCGATCCCCGCGTCAACGGCCGCGGCCACATCCACCTGCGGGCCGCCGGCATCCCGGTGACCGTCGGAACCCTCGCCGCCGAGGCGCGGCGGGTGAACTACGGATTCATTCTCAAGGTCGTCGACGGGCGGCCGCTCGTGACCCTCAAGCTCGCCCGAACGGCCGACGGCTTCGCGGCGTCTCCTCCCGGCGCCGCCCGCCTGATGATCACCGGCCGCGCCGCGGCGGCGAAGGTGCACAAGCTGCGCGCCCGCCACGATGCCATCATGGTCGGCATCGGCACCGTCGAGGCCGACGACCCGCTGCTCACGGTGCGTCTGTCCGGCCTCGCCGGCCGCTCGCCGGTCCGCGTGGTGCTCGACCCCGACCTGCGCATCTCGCCTGAAGCGAGCCTCGTCTCCGGTCCCGCCGGCCCGCCGACATGGATCGTCGCCGCCGACGACGCGTCCTGGGGGGCCGAGCAGGGCCTGTCGGCCTTCGGCGTGCCGGTCGAGCGCGTTCGTCGGACAGGGCCGGGCGGACCGCCGGACCTTCGCGCCGTTCTGGCGTCCCTTGCGAAGCGGGGCGTCACCCGGCTCTTCTGCGAGGGTGGCCCGCGGCTCGGCGAGGCGCTGGCGGCGGCGGGGCTGGTCGACCAGTTCGTGCTGCTCACCGCGCCGCGCCGCCTCGACGGGCCGGGCGTGCCCGCGCTCGGGCCGGCGCTCCAGGCCATCGTCGACGACCGCTCTCAGTTCGAGGCGCTCGGTCCCGTCATGCTCGGCGCGGATGAGATGCGCTGTTTCAGGAGGATCATCTGATGTTCACGGGCATCGTCACCGACGTCGGCGTCGTCGCCGCGGTCAATGACCGCCACGGCTCGCTGCGCCACGTGCGCGTCGAGGCGTCCTATGACGCCGCCTCCATCGCCATCGGCGCCTCCATCGCCTGCTCGGGTCCGTGTCTGACGGTGGTCGACCGCGGCCCGCGCGAAGGGGGCGGCTGCTGGTTCGAGGTCGACGCCGCGGCCGAGACGCTGGCGCGCACCACCGCGGGCACGTGGCGGCCCGGCACGAAGCTCAACCTCGAGCGGGCGCTGAAGATCGGCGACGAACTCGGCGGCCATCTCGTCTCCGGCCATGTCGACGGCGTGGCCGAGATCGTCGCGCGCGACGACGTCACGGGGGATGGGCCCTGGGGCTCGACCGCCCGCTTCACGATCCGCGTGCCCGGCCAGCTTGCCCCCTTCATCGCGGAAAAAGGCTCCGTCGCCCTCGACGGCACCTCGCTCACCGTGAACACCGTCGAGCGCGACCTCTTCACGGTGTTCCTGATCCCCCACACGCTCGCCGTGACGACATGGGGGGCGATCAGGGCAGGCGACCGCATCAATCTGGAGGTCGACCAGATGGCCCGCTATGCCGCGCGTCTTGCGGAAGCGCGCGCGCAGGGCTACTCACCGTTCTTGCCCGCCCCCTCCGACACCTGAAGCCGAGAGACCGATGGCCGCTCCCCGACCCGCCAAGGCGACCCATGACGGCATCCCGACCCACGGTCGTGTCCTGGTCGTGGAGGCCCGTTTCTACGACGACCTCGCCGACGAGCTGCTGGCCGGCGCGAAGGGGGTGCTCGAGGCCGAGAAGGCGCATTTCGACGTCTACACCGTGCCGGGCGCCCTCGAGATCCCTTCAACCATCGCGATCGTGCTCGATGCGGCCGAGGCGCGCGGCGAGCCCTACGACGCCGTCGTGGCGCTGGGCTGCGTCATCCGTGGCGAGACCGGTCACTACGACATCGTCGCCGGCGAAAGCTCGCGCGGCCTGATGGACCTGTCCATCGCGCGGCGCATTCCCATCGGCAACGGCATCCTGACCGTCGAGAACGAGGCGCAGGCCTGGGCCCGTGCCCGCGTCGGCGAGATGAACAAGGGCGGCGGCGCGGCGGAAGCGGCGCTGGCGGTCCTGCGAATCAAGCGCCGCGCCGCGGCGGGAAGGATCTGAGCATGTCCCGTCGCGAGAAACGCGCCGCCGCGAGGCTCGCGGCGGTGCAGGCCCTCTACGAGATGGAGATGTCCGGCAAGGGCGTGCACGACGCGATGGCCGAGTTCGAGGCGCACTGGATCGGCCGCGAGATCGACGGCGTCGCCTTCAGGCCTGCCGACGCGCCCTTCTTCCGCGACCTCGTCGCAGGCGTCGTGCAGGAGCAGCGGCTCATCGACCAGAAGGTCGATGCCGCTCTCTCGAAGGGCTGGCCGCTCGCGCGCGTCGAGGCGGTTCTGCGCGCCATCCTGCGCTGCGGCGCCTACGAGCTCGCCCGCCGGCCTGACGTGCCGGCCAAGGTCGTCATCACCGAGTATGTGGACGTGACCCACGCCTTCTACTCGGATGACGAGCCGGGAATGGTCAACGCGGTGCTCGATTCCATCGGCCGCGAGGTGCGCGCCGAGGAACTCGGCGCCCGCGCCGGCTGACGGGGGCTCCGTGTCAGGGCCCGCGCGCCCCGGCGAGGACGAGCTGATCGCCCGCCATTTCGCGCCCCTGGCCGGGCCGGGCGGTCTGCGCCTGATGGACGACGCAGCCTGCATCGCTCCGCTGCCGGGTTGCGATATCGTCCTCACGGCCGACGCCGTCGTCGCCGGCGTCCACTTCTTCCCCGAGGATCCGGCCGACGCGATCGCCTGGAAGGCGCTTGCCGTGAACCTGTCCGACCTCGCCGCGAAGGGCGCGGACCCCCTCGGCTACCTGCTGACGCTGGCTTTGCCGCCGGGCTGGTCGGACGACTGGCTGGCCGACTTCGCGTCCGGCCTCGGCGCCTGCGCCGCTGCCGGCGGTTGCCCGCTGCTCGGCGGGGACACCGTGAAGACGCCAGGGCCGCTCACCTTGTCGATCACAGCCCTCGGCAGCGTCCCGACCGGCCGGATGGTGCCGCGGACGGGAGCGAAGCCCGGCGACAGGATCGTCGTCAGCGGCACGATCGGCGACGCCGCTCTCGGCCTGAAGGCGCGGCTCGATCCGCTTGCCCCGTGGCTGGCCGCGGTGGGGGCGGGACGCGAGCACCTTCTCGACCGCTATCTCCGGCCCCGCCCGCGCGGAGACATCGCTGCCCTGCTCCGCATGCATGCCAGCGGCGGCATGGACGTGTCCGACGGGTTCGTCGGCGACCTCACCAAGATGATGCGCGCCTCCGGCTGCGGCGCGCGGGTGGACATCGGCCGCGTCCCGCTGTCCGAACCGGCGCGGGATGCCGTTTCCGCCGAGCCGGGGCTGCTCGCCGCGGCGCTCACGGGCGGCGACGACTACGAGATCATCGCCACTGTTCCGCCCGCCGCGCTCGGGGCGCTGCTGGCCGGCGCGGCGGCGGCCGGTGTTCCGCTCGCCGAGGTCGGCGAGGTGACCGCGCTTGCGGGGAAGATGATTTTTCTCCACAACGGACGCGAAGCGACCTTCGCCCGGGGCTCTTTCAGCCACTTCTGACGCGGTCGCCGACCTTCGTTCTTCCCGGTTTCCAAGGCGGGCACGTGAGCACCACCATCGACGCGGGAGACCGGCTCGCCCGGCGCAACGCGCTCATTCTGGCCTCCGGCGGCGCGCTGGCCGGCGCCAACGCCACGGTGATTTTCGCCACGGGGGCCATCGTCGGGGTGCAGCTTGCGCCCGATCCGGCGCTGGCGACGCTGCCGGTGTCCATCTTCGTCGTGGGAATGGCGGCCGCCACGCTGCCGACCGGAGCCATCGCGGCCCGCTACGGCCGCCGCATCGCCTTCATCGCCGGCACCGGATGTGGCGTGCTGATGGGCGTCATTGCCGCGCTGGCCGTGCTGGCTGCGTCGTTCTGGCTGTTCTGCGTCGCGACGTTCTTCGCCGGCTGCTACGCGGCGGTGACCCAGTCCTACCGGTTTGCCGCCGCCGACACGGCGAGCGATGCCTTCAAGCCCAAGGCGATTTCCTGGGTGATGGCCGGCGGCGTGCTGGCGGGCGTCATCGGCCCGCAACTCGTCCAGCATACGATGGACCTCTACCCGCCCTACACCTTCGCGGTGAGCTACGCCGCCCAGGCGTTGGTCGCGCTGGTTGCGATGGCGGTGGTCGCGCAGGTCGACATTCCGACGCCGCCGCCGCGCAAGGCGGGGGAGGGGCGGCCCCTGATGCAGATCGCCGCCCAGCCGCGCTTCATCGCCGCCGTCATCTGCGGCGTCGTCAGCTACGGGCTGATGAACCTCGTGATGACCGCAGCGCCCCTCGCCATGAAGATGTGCGGGCATTCGATCAGCGACTCGAACCTCGCGATCCAGTGGCACGTCATCGCCATGTTTGCGCCAGGGTTCTTCACCGGCTCGCTGATTTCGCGCTTCGGGGCGCCGGCCGTCATCGCCGCGGGCCTCGTCCTGCTCGTTGGGGCCGGCATCGTCGATATGGCCGGGACGACCGTGCCGCATTTCTGGGTAGGCCTGATCCTGCTCGGCGTGGGGTGGAACTTCGGCTTCGTCGGCGCCTCCGCCCTCGTCGCCCAGACGGCCGCGCCGTCCGAGCGCAACCGCGTCCAGGCGTTCAACGACTTCCTCGTCTTCG
>JAIYAB010000452.1 GCA_027489275.1 Hyphomicrobiales bacterium | reverse complement strand
GGCCAGGAGATGGCGATGCGCAGCCTGCTCGCCTACCAGCGCTCCGAGGAGCAGGCGGCCGACCGCATGGCCGTCACCTACCTGGAGAAGACCGGCCAGTCGCCGCGCGGCATGCTCGACACGTTCCGCCGCTTCAGCCAGGACGCGATGTTCAAGACGTCGAGCATCGATCCCTACCTGCTCAGCCACCCCCTCCCCCAGGAGCGCATCGCGAACATGGAGGCTCTGGCGAACAAGAGCCCCTTCCTGGCGCGCAAGGACCCGCCCGGCCTGCAGGCGCGCCACGACATGATGCGCGCGAAGCTCTTCGGCTTCGCTGGCAACGCCGCCGAGGTCGGCCGCCGCTACCCGCTCAGCGACACGTCGCTGCCCGCCCGCTACGCCCGCGCCATCTCGGCCTACCAGAACAAGCGCCTGCCGGACGCGCTGAGCCAGATCGACGCGCTGCTCGCCGAGCAGCCGGCCAACCCGTGGTTCTGGGAGCTCAAGGGCCAGGTGCTGCTGGAATTCGGCCGGCCGCAGGAGGCGCTGGCGCCCCTGCGGCGCGCAGTCTCGCTCGCGCCATCCGCGGGGCTGATCCGTATCATGCTCGGCCAGGCGCTCGTCGCCACCGGCAACAAGGCGCTCGCCGCGGAGGCGATCCGCGAGCTCTCCAACGCCACGCAACGCGAGGCGGAGTGGCCCGACGGCTGGCGCCACCTCGCGCAGGCCTACGCCCTCAAGGGCGACATCGGAATGGCCGAGTACGCCTCCGCTCAGGCCTATTTCGTCGTCGGCGACTTCCGCATGGCAGTGACGCAGGCGACGCGGGCCAAGGAAAAGCTCCCCCCCGGCTCGCCGAGCTACCTGAAGTCCGAGGACATCATCAACCACCGCCCGGCCCGCCCCCCGATGTCGGATCCGTGAACGGCGCCGTAACCACGAAGCGTGTATGGCGTTTGCGAACGATGCCGGGAACCGGCCAAAGGAGTCCGCGATGATCACCTCCGTCTTTCTGCGCGCGACCGTGCGGCGCGCCCTCCTCGCGCTGGCGCTGCTCGTCGCGGCGGCACCGTTCGCCGCTCCCGCCGGCGCGCAGGATTTCACCGACCGGCAGAAGGCCGCCATCGGCGAGATGATCCGCGAATACCTGATGCAGAACCCCGACGTCATCCAGGAGGCGCTCGTCGAGCTCGACCGTCGCCAGAAGGAGCAGGAGCGCGTCGCCATTCAGGGCGCGATCAAGGACCTGCAGCCGCTGCTCACCGGCGCCGACAAGAACATCGTCGTCGGCAACCCGTCCGGCGATGTCACCATCGTCGAGTTCACCGACTACAACTGCCCCTATTGCCGCCGCTCGGTGTCCGACCTGCGCGACCTGCTGAAGGCCGACCCGAAGCTGCGCGTCATCATCCGGGACTTCCCCCTGCAAGGACAGGACTCGATCGAGGCCGCCCAGGTCTCCATCGCCGCCAAGAACCAGCTCAAGGCGGACAAGTGGTGGGAGTTCCACGTCAAGCTGATGGAATCGAAGTCGCGCGTCGGCAAGGCGCAGGCGCTCGCGGCCGCCAAGGAGGCCGGCGCCGACATGATGCGCCTCGCCAAGGACATGGACGGCCCGGAGGTGCAGAGCCGCCTCCAGGACACGATGCGGATGGCCGACATGCTGAAGCTCAGCGGCACGCCCGCCTACGTCATCGGCAACGAGATCGTCTTCGGCGCCGTCGGCACCGAGCAGTTGCGCTCCACCGTCACCGCGATGCGCCAGTGCGGCAAGGCCGCCTGCTGAGGGCGGCATACACGCCGAGCGTTCGATGCGATCGAGGTTCGCGCAACGAGGGCCGCGCTTCCCCTTTCGAGCTTAAGGCGATATGAGGACGCTCCGTGCGGATGTTCCGCGCGGAGTGAATGATTCCTGCCGGCCGGGCAGGGCCTGACGTCAGCAGCGGGACAAAGCCCCATGGCGAGCGCCACGACCAAGGCCAGCACCCCGACCACCGCGAATCCCTTGGCAGGCCGCAAGGCGGCCTCCCTCAAGACGGCGATCCCCAAGACGATGACGACCAAGGACCAAGGCATCGACCCCAAGCTCGTGCGCGAGCTCGCCAAGCTCCTCGCCGAGACCGATCTCTCCGAGATCGAGGTCGAGAAGGGCGACCTGCGCATCCGCGTCGCGCGCCAGCTCATGGCCCCCGCCCCGTTGACGATGACGGTGCCTGCATCGGCGGCCCCCGTGGCCGCCGTGTCGACGGCGGCTCCCGCAGCCGCCCCAGGCTCCGCCAAGGCCGAGGCTGCGATCAGCGCAAACACCGTCACCTCCCCCATGGTGGGCACGGCGTATCGCCGTCCCTCCCCGGACGCCAAGGCCTTCGTCGAGGTCGGCAGCGTGGTGAAGGCGGGCGAGCGCGTCCTTCTGGTGGAGGCGATGAAGACCTTCAACGAGATCGTCGCGCCCCGCTCCGGCACCGTGACGGCGGTGCTCGTCGAGGACGGCCAGCCGGTCGAGTACGGCGAGCCGCTGATGGTCATCGAGTAATGTTCGACAAGATCCTCATCGCGAACCGCGGCGAGATCGCGCTGCGCGTGCTGCGCGCCGCCAAGGAACTCGGCATCGCCACCGTGGCGGTCCATTCTACGGCCGATGCCGGCGCCATGCATGTGCGCCTTGCCGACGAGAGCGTGTGCATCGGCCCGCCGCCGGCGCGCGACAGCG
>JAIYAB010000383.1 GCA_027489275.1 Hyphomicrobiales bacterium | reverse complement strand
CTGCCACCGCTCTCCGCAGCGCCCGCCGCCGTAGCGTCGGCCGCGCCGGCCGCCGTCCAGGGCGGTCGTCCGGTGTCGCTCCCCGGGGCGAAGGGCTGGACGACGCAGGGTGGCTCCGCGGTGACACTGGCGTCCGGCGAGACGATCAAAACGCTCTCGAACCGCTACGGCGTTCCCGAGCAGGCGATCCGCGCCGCGAACGGCCTCGCCGGCTCCGCTCAGCCGGCGCCCGGCGCGAGCATGATCATCCCCGTCTATCACGCCACTGCGCTCGATGCCCCGGTCCAGTCGCCCGTTCCGGCTGCCGCGCCCGTCCGTGTGGCGGAGAAGGCTGCCGCCCCGGTGGGCAGCGCCCGCATGCAGCTCGTCAAGGGCGCGCAGCCCGTGGCCACCGCCGTGTCGGCCAAGTCGACGACCGCGACGGCCACGGCCGCGACAGTGGCCGCCGCTCCAGCCGCTGTCCGGACAGTGAAGGTCGAGACGCCCAAGGTCGAGGCAGCGAAGGTCGTTCCCGCCAAGCCGGCCGCGGTGGCCAAGGTCGAGACGAAGCCCGCGCCGGCCGCTCAGGCCGCGGCCGTCGCGGCCAAGCCGGCCGTCCCGCCGGCGGCCGCCGCCAAGCCGGTCCAGGTTGCCAAGGTCGAGCCGGCAAAGGTCGAGCCTGCCGCGGAAGCGGTGAAGGCGCCTGCCGCTCCGGCAGCCACGCTTCCCGATCCCGAAAAGACCGCGTCCATCAGCAAGGAAGCCCCGACAGAGTTCCGTTGGCCGGCCAAGGGCCGCGTGATCTCGGGCTTCGGCGGCAAGGGCGGCGCGTCGAACGACGGCATCAACATCGCCCTGCCGGAGGGCACCCCCGTCAAGGCCGCCGAGGCCGGAACGGTCGCCTACGCCGGCAGCGAGCTCAAGGGCTACGGCAACCTCGTCCTCATCCGCCATCCGAACGGCTACGTCACTGCCTATGCGCACAATGGCGAGCTGAAGGTGAAGCGCGGCGACACGGTGACCCGCGGCCAGACCATCGCCACGTCCGGGCAGTCCGGCAACGTCTCGACGCCGCAGCTGCACTTCGAGATCCGCAAGGGCTCGACCCCCGTGGATCCGCTCCCGCATCTCGGCTCCTGATCCGACCGGGGGTTTCGAGACCCATCCCCCCGATCGCCGCAAGGCGGGCCGCGCCCAGGGCGCGGCCCGCTTTCGCGTTTCAGAGCGGCCGGCCGAGCCGTCCTGCCAGTTCCTGGATGAACTGCCACGCCGTGCGGCCCGATCGGGAGCCACGCGTCGTCGACCATTCCAGCGCGTCGTGGTGGACCGCGTCGCGATCGGCCACGGGCAGCGCGAAGTGCTCGATGTAGCCGTCGACCATGGCGAGATACTCGTCCTGGCTGCACTTGTGGAAGCCGAGCCACAGGCCGAACCGGTCCGACAGCGACACTTTCTCCTCGACCGCCTCGCCCGGGTTGATGGCCGTGGAGCGCTCGTTCTCCATCATGTCGCGCGGGAGCAGGTGCCGGCGGTTCGAGGTGGCGTAGAAGATCACGTTGTCCGGCCGCCCTTCGATGCCGCCTTCCAGCACGGCCTTCAGCGACTTGTAGGAGGTGTCGCCCCCGTCGAACGACAGGTCGTCGCAGAACACCACGAAGCGGTATGGCGCCGGCCGGACCAGGCTCATCAGATGCGGCAGCGTCTCGATGTCCTCGCGATGGATCTCGACGAGCTTGAGCGCGGGGGCGCCGGCATCGCGGTCGGCATTGATGCGGGCATGGACCGCCTTCACCAGCGACGACTTCCCCATGCCGCGCGCGCCCCACAGCAGCGCGTTGTTGGCCGGCAGCCCGGCGGCGAAGCGCGCGGTGTTGTCGACCAGCGTGTCGCGCACGCGATCGATTCCCTTGAGGAGCACCATCTCGACGCGGTTGACGCGGGGAACCGGCGACAACCCGGCCGGGGCGGGATGCCAGACGAAGGCGTCTGCGGCATCGAAGTCGGGCGTCGCAGGCCGCGCCGGGGCGATGCGCTCGAGGCTGTCGGCGATCCGCGCCAGAAGGTTCGACAGGGCGGCGACATCGGTGCTGGCGATGGTTGTCATGGCGGGTTCCGGCGCGGTTGTGTGGATGCCGGCGTCGGTCGAGCCCTTGCCGCATCAAGGGCGTCTCCTTATCTGGGCCGGTGGGGCGTGTCACGGGTCCGCAAGGGTTCGCGCCGCCGGCCTATCAATTTGCTTTCCCACCCGCGCTGGCTATAGTCCGCGCCACTTTGTAAGGCGCTCCGCCGCGGTGGAGGCCGACCAACTTCTTCGGAGGCTTCCCGTGATCACGCCTGCTTTCGCCCAGAGCGCTGCTGCGCCCGGCGGCGTCGACATGTTCGTGCAGCTCGTTCCATTCATCCTGATCTTCATCATCATGTATTTCCTGATCATTCGGCCGCAGCAGAAGCGGGCGAAGGCGCATCAGGAGATGATCAAGAACGTGCGCCGGGGCGACACCGTGGTCACCACGGGCGGCCTCATCGCCAAGGTGACCAAGGTGTCGGACGACGCCGAACTGGAGATCGAGCTCGCCGAGGGCGTGCGCGCGCGCCTGATGCGCGGGATGATCGCCGAGGTCCGCGCCAAGGGCGAGCCCGTCAAGTCCTGAGCGAACAGCGCGGCCCTGCCGCAATACGGGAACTGCGCCGACGATGCTGCGATTCTCCAGACTGAAGACCATCGGCGTCATTCTCCTGACGCTTGCCGGCTTCCTCTATGCGATGCCGAGCCTGCTGTCGCCGGAGACGCGCAGGAGCGTCGAGCAGTCCATACCCTCGTTCATCCCGAAGTGGATCGTCCCTCACCAGGCCATCGCGCTGGGCCTCGACCTGCAGGGCGGTTCGCACGTGCTGCTCGAGGTCGACACGGCATCGGTGGTGCGGGCGCAGGTCAACGCGCTGCGCGACGATGTTCGCCGTGTCCTGCGCGAACAGCGCGTTGCGCTTTCCGGCGGCATCGGCGTGCAGGCGCGCGGCGTTTCCGTCCGCGTGCCGGATGCGGCCGAGCGGCAGAAACTGCTGCCGGAACTGCGCAAGCTCTCGCAGCCGGTGGGGGGTGGCCTCGGGCTCGGAACAGGACAGCCGGCGATCGAGGTGGTCGAGCAGCCCGACGGCCTGATCCAGCTCACCCTGAGCGAGACCGGAATCAACGAGCGCGTGCGCAAGGCCATCGACCAGGCCATGGAAGTCCTGCGCCGCCGCGTCGACGCCCTCGGCACGACGGAGCCCAACATCCAGCGCCAGGGCGTCGACCGCATCCTGGTGCAGGTGCCCGGCCTTCAGAATCCGCAGCGGCTCAAGGAAATCCTCGGCACGACGGCGCAGCTCGAGTTCCGCCTCGTGGCGGAGCCGGGCGCCAACCCGGGTGATGTCGAGACGCTGATGTCGTCCGAGGACGGCGGCGGGCCGATGCAGGTCGAGCGCCGGGTCATCGTGCAGGGCGAGGACCTCATCGACGCTCAGCCGGCCTTCGACAGCCGGACTGCCGAGCCGATCGTCAATTTTCGCTTCAATGTCCGCGGCGCCCAGCGCTTCGGGCAGGTGACGACCGAGGCGGTTGGCCGGCCGCTGGCGATCGTCCTCGACCGCAAGGTCATCTCCGCCCCGCGCATCCTGCAGCCGATCACCGGCGGCTCAGGCCAGATCTCGGGGCGGTTCACCGTCGAGCAGGCCAACAACCTCGCCATCCTGCTGCGCGCGGGCGCGCTTCCCGCGCCGCTGACCATCGTCGAGGAACGCACCGTCGGCCCCGGCCTCGGCCAGGACTCGATCGACGCCGGCAAGAAGGCGTCCTGGGTCGCCGCCGCCCTCGTGGTCGGGTTCATGCTCGTCTGCTACGGCACCTTCGGCGTCTTCGCCAACATCGCGCTCTTCGTCCACGTCGTGCTGATCTTCGCGCTGATGTCGATGCTGGGCTCAACCCTGACGCTGCCCGGCATCGCCGGCATTGTCCTGACGATCGGAACCGCCGTCGATTCCAACGTTCTGATCTACGAGCGCATCCGGGAAGAGGCGCGTCTCGGCCGCTCGATGATCTCGTCGCTGGAGGCGGGATTCCAGCGCGCCTTCGCCACCATCATCGACTCCAACGTGACGATGTTCATCGCCGCCGCGATCCTCTTCTTCCTCGGCTCCGGGCCGGTGAAGGGCTTCGCGGTCACGCTGATCCTTGGCATTGTCACTACGGTCGTTACCGCCGTCACCATGACGCGCATGATGATCGCGCTGTGGTACCGGTGGACAAAGCCCACCAAGCTGCCGTTCTGACGGGGATCCCGACATGAAGTCTCTGCGGATCATTCCCGACGATACCAAGTTCAGCTTCATGCGCTTCCGGCGCATCAGCTTTCCGTTCTCGGCGTT
>JAIYAB010000409.1 GCA_027489275.1 Hyphomicrobiales bacterium | reverse complement strand
CAGCCGCATGGCGGTGTCGATGGCGTCGACCGAGCCCACGCCCTCATAGAGCGTGTAGATCGCCTCGTTGATCATCGGCAGCAGGATGCGGTTGACGATGAAGGCCGGGAAGTCCTCGGCCACCGTGACCGTCTTGCCGAGCGAATCGATGAACGAGCGCGCGGCCTCGAAGGTTGGGTCCTCGGTAGCGATGCCGCGGATCAGCTCGACGAGCTGCATGCGCGGGACGGGGTTCATGAAGTGGATGCCGATGAAGCGCTCCGGCCTGTCCGTAACCGAGGCGAGGCGCGTGATCGAGATCGACGATGTGTTCGACGCCAGCATGGCGTCCGGCTTCAGCACGCTGCAGACGGTGGAAAAGATCTTGCGCTTGACCTCCTCGTTCTCGGTGGCCGCCTCGATGATGAGGTCGCAGGCGCCGAGATCCTCGTAGGTCGGGCCCGCCGTGATCCGGGCCAGCGCCTCGCGCCGGCCGACCTCGTCGAGCGTGCCCTTCTGCACGAGCTTGGCGTAGTTGCCGTTGATCGTGGCGAGCCCGGCATGGATCCGGTCCTCGCTCAGGTCGTTCAGAACGACCTCGTAGCCGCCTTGGGCGCAGACCTGGGCGATTCCGTTGCCCATCTGGCCGGCGCCGATGATCCCTACCCGTCGAATGGAGATGGACATTGTCCCTGCCTGGCGCTTGCGCCGAACGAATACCGCTTCGTGTTGTAGCCCTCGCGGCGGCGATGCGCGAGGGCCACCTTCGACAGACTTGCCTCAGCCTTTGGCCAGTTCCTTGTCCAGCTCCGGCAGGATCTGGAACAGGTCGCCCACCAGGCCGTAGTCGGCGACCTGGAAGATCGGCGCCTCCTCGTCCTTGTTGATGGCGACGATGACCTTGCTGTCCTTCATTCCGGCGAGATGCTGGATCGCGCCTGAGATGCCGACGGCGATGTAGAGGTCGGGCGCGACGACCTTGCCGGTCTGGCCGACCTGCCAGTCGTTCGGCGCGTAGCCGGCGTCGACCGCGGCGCGCGAGGCGCCCATCGCTGCGCCGAGCTTGTCTGCGACAGGCTCGATGTAGGTCTTGAAGTTCTCGGCGTTCTGCATGGCGCGGCCGCCGGAGATGATGATCCGGGCCGACGTGAGCTCCGGCCTGTCGGATTTCGACAGGTTCTCCCCCTTGAAGGATGAGAGCGCCGGGTCGGCCGCGGCCGGCACGGCTTCGATGGCGGCCGATCCGCCGGCGCCGGTGGCCTGGAAGGACGCCGTGCGTACGGTGATCACCTTCTTCGCGTCGGTGGCCTGCACGGTCTGGATGGCGTTGCCTGCATAGATCGGCCGCTCGAACGTATCGGCCGATACCACCTTCGTGATGTCGGAGACCTGCATGACGTCGAGCAGCGCGGCGACGCGCGGCAGCACGTTCTTGCCCATCGAGGTCGAGGCGGCGAGGATCGCGTCGTAGGGGCCGGCGAGGCTCACGACGAGCGCGGCCATCGGCTCGGCGAGCGCATGGGCATAGGCGGGGGCGTCGGCGAGCAGCACCTTCTCGACGCCTTCCAGGGTCGCGGCGGCCTCGGCGGCGGCGCGGGCGCCGGCTCCGGCAACCAGCACGTGCACCGGCCCGCCGAGCGCGCGCGCTGCGGTCAGCGCCTTGGCGGTGACGTCCTTGAGGGATGCGTTGTCGTGTTCGGCGATCAGCAGCGCGGCCATCACAGCACTCCCGCTTCGTTCTTGAGCCTGGCGACGAGGTCGGCGACCGATCCCACCTTGACGCCCGCCTTGCGGCCGGCCGGCTCGGTGGTGTTGAGCACCTTCAGCCGCGGCGACACGTCGACGCCATAGTCGGCCGGAGCCTTCTCGTCGATCGGCTTCTTCTTCGCCTTCATGATGTTGGGCAGCGACGCGTAACGCGGCTCGTTCAACCGCAGGTCAGTTGTCACGATTGCCGGCAGCTTGAGGTCGACAGTCTGCAGGCCGCCGTCGATCTCGCGCGTCACCTGCACCGTGTCGCCGAGCTCCACCTTCGATGCGAAGGTGCCCTGCGGCCAACCGAGCAGCGCGGCCAGCATCTGCCCGGTCTGGTTGCAATCGTCGTCGATGGCCTGCTTGCCGAGGATGACGAGGCCGGGCGCCTCCGCGTCCACTATGCCCTTCAGGATCTTGGCGACGGCGAGAGGCTCCACCACCGTGTCGCTCTTCACCAGGATGCCGCGGTCGGCGCCCATGGCCAACGCCGTGCGGATCGTTTCGGCGGCCTGCGCCGGTCCGATCGACACCGCGACGATTTCCGTCGCCTTTCCGGCCTCCTTCAGGCGGATGGCCTCCTCGACCGCGATCTCGTCGAAGGGATTCATCGACATCTTCACGTTGGCGAGCTCGACGCCCGACCCGTCCGCGCGCACGCGGATCTTCACGTTGTAGTCGACCACCCGCTTCACGGGCACGAGGATCTTCATCGATGTACCTCCGCGGAGGAGCCGGGCTCCGTCCGAACGATCCAGTCGGGGGCTCGCCCTGTCACTGCCGCCGCACCATCGACCCCCTGACGCAGGGCGGCTTGCCTCGAGGCGACGCGACGACCCGCGTCCTGCGACGGCAACGAACGCGGGGGACCGTAAAGGTGGCCCGGAAGGCTTGTCAACGCGCCCAAAGGGCGGGTCAGCCCATCGAACGGCCCCAGGGCGAGACGGGTCGTCGCAGCGGCAGCACCAGAACGACGCCGGCCGCGAACCCGCCGATATGCGCCCACCACGCCGTGGACGCTTCGGTTCCGAAAGTCACCTGGTAGATCTGCAACAGGAGCCACAGGCCCAGCGCCCAGGACGCCCGGATCCGCAGCGGCACCACGTTCATGACCAGCCCCCACACATGGGCGCGGGGATGCAGCACGAGATAGGCCCCGATCACGCCTGCCACGGCGCCGGACGCGCCGATCAGCGGGTCTTCGGAAGCCGTTCCCATCGCCGCATGGGCGAGGCCTGCGATAGCTCCGCAGCCCAGGTAGAAGCCGACGAAGCGCAGATGCCCCATCGAATCCTCGACGTTGTCGCCGAAGACCTGCAGGAACAGCATGTTGCCGAGCAGGTGCAGGAAGCTGCCGTGCAGGAACACGCTCGTGACCAGGGTGAGGGACGGCGGGACGAGATCGTAGCCTTCCGGCAGGACCGCGTGGCCGAACAGGACGGCCGGGATCACCCCCGCCACCACGGCCGCGCCGTCGATTCCTCCGGGGAACAGGCCGCTGGCGGTGACCATCCAGACCAGCACGGTGAGCGCCATGATCACCCGGGTCATGTGCGGAGCCTTCAGGCTGCGCAGCGGGACCTGGTCGTGCAGGGGGATGAACACCGACCCGGCCGGTCAGCGGTTCTGGCCGGGGACCCAGAGCACGTCGGCCTGGCCCCTTGCGTTGACGTAGCGCGAGGCGACGAACAGGAAGTCCGACAGCCGGTTGATGTAGCGCAGCGCCGGCTGGCCTACCGCCTCGCCCGGCTGCGCCGCCAACTCGACCATGAGCCGTTCGGCCCGGCGCGACACGGTTCGCGCCAGATGCAGCGTCGCGGCCGCAGGGCTTCCGCCGGGCAGGACGAAGGAGCGCAGCGGCTTCAACTCCGCATTGAGGGTGTCGATCTCGCGTTCCAGGCGCTCCACCTGCGTGTCCACGATGCGCAGCGGCACCCACTCGACCTTGGTGCCGTCGTCCGGCGTGCACAGGTCGGCGCCGAGGTCGAAGAGGTCGTTCTGGATCCGGGCGATCATGGCGTCCACCTGGGGATCCTCGGTCGCCGTGTGCTGGCGGACGAGGCCCAGCGCGGCGTTCGTCTCATCGACCGTGCCGTAGGCCTCAATGCGCAGGTCGTACTT
>JAIYAB010000481.1 GCA_027489275.1 Hyphomicrobiales bacterium | reverse complement strand
TGAGCAGGGTCTGCGCCAGAACAATCGGGCCGAGAATTCGCATCAGCCGGTCCGACGACGAGAGCGCAAGATGCAGGGCTTCAAGTCGCCCGGATCAGCCCAGCGCTTTCTCAGCATGCGGGCAGCGGTCCACAACTCGGTCAACCTGCAACGCCACCTCGTTTCCCGCCGAACGCTTCGCCTGTTCAGGGCGGACGCAGCGCAAGCGTGGCAGAATGCGACCGTCGCGGCGTGAAGGCGAGGATCGGCCGCACGAGCCATGCGCACTGGCCGATTAACGTGACGACGCCCGAACTGGCCCCACGTCACTCGCCGTCACAGTCTATCGACTGCCGCCGCAGGTGTGAGGCGGCATCGGGAGGGGGGCCGACACCGCATCAGCGCAGCGCTTCGCCCGACACCGTCCGCCAGAAGGGGCGCTTGATCTCTTCGAGCGGTCGCCCCTGCTCCCCCGGCGCGAGGCCGTAGCGGATCAACGCGACGAAATCCGCGCTCACTTTCGGGCTGGACAGGAAATAGTCGTGGCCGATCAGCGTCCCACCGTCCGGATACTCGATGAAGTCGATGGCGCCGGCAAAGTCCGGGAGTTCCTTCGGAAGACGGTCGTCCCTTTGGGCAGTCGCCAGTTGCCCGAGCCGGATGATGCTCCCGAACAGCCGCCCCGAGAGGCCCAACGCCTTGTCGCCGGGCGACGAGTAGACCGTCAAATGAAGCGAGCCTCGATTGAAGGTCGACTGCGGTTGGGGAGCGCGTCCCACCGGAAGATTCGGATCGGACAGCACCGTGAATATTCGGGATGAGGCGACATCGATGTCGATGTCGGGGGCAAACAGAACAATGTTTGCCACCTTGAGCCGCCGGGACAGAGACGTCTGGGCCACGTGGCTCTCGATGGCCAGTTGCTGCAGCGCCGACGTCAGGACATCCGTGCCGCGGCTGTGGGCCAGAAGATGGACCTTGGAGATACCACTGGTTTCGCCGATCGCCCGGATGGCCTTGCGAACGTCGGAAACGGCAAACTCGCCGGATTCACGATCGACGTTGTAACCGAAGAACGCACCCGCTGAGCCACCTGCCGGCCAGGTCAGCACCACGCACACGAACTCTTCGCCCAGGAACTGGCAAATGTTGCCAGTCGAACGAACCGCGTCCTCGAACGAATTGTTGTAGCCGTGGACGAAAATGACGACTTCTTTCCGGGGCGAGTTGGCGAGGCGCCTGGAAACCTCCGCCTGCAGGCCGCGGATCGCCTTTTCGTGCTGGGCAACGGCAATAGGCGAGCGGCGCAAGCCGCCCGCACTGGCCTGAACGGGGTACGGCGTGCTCGGAAACTCCCCGCGCTTCTCGACGGCGCCCACCCGCAATTTGCCCGCGCCGGTCCGACTGCGCTCAATCTCGACCGCGACCGAACCGTAGCTCATGCTCCGGGATCGTTCGCTGCCATAGGACAGACCTCCGCCCTCACCGAGGTCGGCCGCTCGATCCGTCACGTAGAGGAGGCTGCGCTGCTGCCTATCCTGCATGGCGGACGACGTGGTGAACTGGACCCTGCCACCAGCGCCGCCATAGATCCCCGGCGTCGGCGCCAGGGTCGGCTCACCCGCACAGCCGGAGGCCACCAAGGCGACGCCCAGAAGGACGCAACGGAACGCTCTCTGGATCATGCGTTAGGGCTCTCGCGCTCCAAGCCGAAGGCGGGAGAGTGGATATTCGTCAGGGGATCCGTTTCCACAGAGCGCCTCGGAGCATTCACGCTTTCGAAGCCGTGCCGGAACGGTTTCCGGCAACGATCTTCGCACGAGGATCGTCTGCAACCAATCGTTCAGCGTCGACCCGCCCGGTTGACGGGCCCGCCACGGTTCATCGGCGTACCCGGCGCAACGCCCACACCCGGCGCTCCAACTCCGGGCGTGACCGCGCGCGCGACCGGCCGCGGTCGAAGGACGACGCCGGGCCTCACGATGCAGCCGACCGGAAAGTCGACATACTGGCAGTACACCACGGCGTTGGCCGGTTCTGCACCGACAGATAGAGAACCGAAAGCAAACAGAGCGAACAGCAGGCTCGGCGATTTCATGGCGGCCTCCCTGACCGGTTAAAGCCTGGCTACAGCCAGAGGGATGAATCCACAGCCACCGCCAGCATGACGAGACCGCGGCGAGCCTGCGGCGCCTTCGTTAACCGGAACTCGGCCTCGGTCCGGCTTGCATCCAAGAAATTATGACCCCGAACCCTGAGTTGTCTTTGACCCACATCATCTTCCGTCACGGGTCGACGCCGCAGCAGCTTCGTCGGCGCTGTCACGGCAACCCTGACGGCCAGCAGGAGGGTCGATTGGGTTGGGTATGACGACCACGGACGTCCGCTCGCGCAGTGCCGGGTCGCAGTCGCGGTCGGAGCCACAGCGCCTCCGCGCTCTCGCGGAAACGGCCCGGGCCCCGACCCGGATGCCGCAGCCCAAGCGCGCGGCAGCCGGAGGGCGCGCGGTCTAGGGTCGCCTGGACCTCGCGTCGGCCATGCCGCCTTTTCGCTTCGACGGCCTGCCGGTGCCGTGGCGTCTTGTGTCTCCTGGCGGATGCAGCCTCGCCTCGTGAAGGGTCGTCCTGACGTCAACACTTGCGCGAGTCTCACCCGCCAGAATGCTCATCGAAAGCCCCGGCAGGATCGCGGACAAGCAAAGAAGTGTCCGCGGCCGGGTGATCTCAGGCCCCGGGTACGCGATAGGTCGGCGATATCTTCGTTGCCTTGTCGATCTCTTCCACTGTCAACAGCACCGTCATTTTGCCCCGTACGGCCCCCGAGGCGGCGACCGTCAGGCCGACGGCCGCAGCACTGACGTTGTCAGGTGCGTCCACGATGATGACGACATCATCCGTTCCAAAGCTGAAATAGAAGCTTTCGAGCTTGCCGCCCATGGTTGCGAGCATCTTTTCGACGACCGCCTTACGCGACGAACCGCCCTCCGCAATTACGCCCTTTGTGCCTTCTGTGGTGTAGCTGCCTGTCCACATGTACTTGGGCATGATGTCCTCCCTACGGCCGCCGCAGTGCGGCGGCTTGGGCCGGGAAAGCATGCCTCCCGCCGATGAGGCTGGTGGCACTCCCCGGTCACGAAAATCGTAGCACGGAACATGACTAGGCCTCGTGGACAAAGGTATGCTGCGAACCTAAGCGCTGCGTGACGAAGCCATAGATCGCGGCGGTTGACAGTGGAGCGATCTGGTGGATGGCTGGCGTCCTTGCATGAGGATTGCCGATGACCTTTGAGATCTGGATCGCCTTCGTAGCCGCGTCGACTGCATTGGTCCTGATACCGGGGCCGACCGTGCTGTTGGTCGTGTCCTACGCGCTCGGTCAAGGCTGGCGGGCGGCCTTGCCGATGGCTGTGGGCGTCGCGCTGGGCGATTTCACCGCGATGTCTCTGTCGGTGCTGGGGATCGGCGCGTTGCTCATGGCGTCCGCGACCCTGTTCACAGTGGTGAAGTGGGTGGGCGCTGCCTACCTCGTCTATCTCGGCATCAAGCTGTTCCGCGCCGGCGGCACTTTGAGCGCTGAGCCGAAAACCGATGCGTCAAGCGCTCTGCGCATGGGGGCGCATGCTTGGCTCGTCACCAGCCTCAATCCGAAGGGCATCTTGTTCTTCGTGGCCTTCTTCCCCCAGTTCATCGATCAGCATCTCGCCTTCTGGCCGCAGGTTCTCATCCTGCAAGCCACCTTCCTCGCCATCGCGTTCGCGAATGCGCTCGCCTACGCCTTCTTCGCCAGTCGCGCCCGTGGGCTTGTCCGCAACCCGCGGGTGATCGGAGCGATCAATAAGGCCAGCGGCTCTATGCTGATCGGCGCAGGCGTGGCTTCGGTCGCGATCCGCTCGGGTAACTGAGAGCATCGGCGTCTTATTGACGGGCGACTCGTCGGTTGATTCAAGGCTTCTTTCTGGAGGAAGCCTTGGGCGAGCGGATCGGGCTGACGGATGAGGAATGGGCGCTGATCGGGCCGTTGCTGCCCGCGGAGCGCGGGCGCGGCTGCCGGCCGGCGCAAGACAACCGCCGCTACGTCGAGGGCATGATGTGGATGGCGCGCACTGGTTCTGCCGCGCGTGGAATTGTGACCGGGAGCATGGAACACGTTGCGCAGCAGCCGCCAAGGCCAACTGTGCAGCGCCCCAAAACGAGCATTGTCCGCGATGCTGCTTCGCGGCGAGAAGCGGTCCGCGGAGCAGCCAGTTGAGGTGTGTCACGCTGCCAGACCGCTCCTTGAGCGGTCGAATTGTCCGGAATGTCGGCCGTCCTTGCAGGGGCCTGCAATGAGCCGCTCACCGATTCACGTCGCAGATGGATGAACGCCGAGAACCGGAAGATTGGCGTCGGCACTCCAACGTGCAGCGCCTGCAAAGCGCGGAGATCGGCAATGCGAGGCCGAGATGCGCACGACCCCGCTGCAAACCATTGCCAAGGCCCGTCTGTGGGTTTTCTGCGCTTTCGAGAGGGGCCAGACACCGTCGCCGCTGCCATCGATGGGACGTTGCCACTTGGAAGCAGCGTGACACTTTTTTGACGAAACAATTGAACTTCGGAACCAAGTGCCGCACGAGCACCTTGAGCTTAACAAAGCCTCCAGTTGCATCGTTCTAGGTGTCGCTCATGCCCGCTGTGCCGCGGTCGGGCGACTGCGTTTCCGTTTGGAGTAACTGATGCCCTCTCTGCACTCCCTTCGCTTGAAGGCCACCGTTCTGGTTGCGGGCCTCTGCCTGGCGACGGCTCTCGGCCTGTCGATCATATCGGTCACGGAAGTCATTTCTCTGTCGAACAGGAAGGTGCTCGAGGAGGCGCATGCTGCAGGCGATAGGGCGCTGGAAAGCCTCGATCGCATCACCGACCGACTTGATACCTATGCAGGGCTGACGGTTGCCAACAGCGACGTGATTGCTGCGCTTCGCGGTGCCGACGCGGCGAAGCTTCGTGAGTTGTTCACGAGGGGCTTCAAGGACCTGGGAGGACTCGATCCGGTCGTGAGCTCCTTCGAAGCGACTGATGCGTCCGGCAAGGTGCTCATTCGTGGCCATCGTCCTGCTTCGGCGGGAGATGACAAGAGCAAGGATCCTCTGGTCCGTTCCGCTCTCGACGGCAAGCCGGCGCGAGGCGTGACGGTTTCCACCTCCTCGGGAGAGGTGGCGAGCGACGCCGTCCGTCCCGTCGTCGTCGACGGAAGGGTGGTCGGCACAGTGAAGGTGGGGACCTATTTCCGACAGGCCAACGCGCAGGACATCAAGTCACTGTCCGGGGCCGAAATCGTCTTCACGCACAAAGGAGCAGTGAAGGCCTCAACGCTGGGCCCCGAGGCCAAGGTCGAGATCCCGGCGGATGCAGTCGCGGGAGCCAAGGCCAAAGGGACGCCTGATATCGTCATTCAGGTAGGGGAGCGCAACTTCCAGTCGACGCTTCGCTACGTGCCGACGCAAGACGGCGAGGGGCTGCTGATCGCGTCCCTGGTTGACAGGGCGGCAACGGAGGCAGCCCAGCAGTCGTTCTTGTACCAGTGGGCTGCCAAGCTGGTCGGTGCATTGGTCGTCGTACTCTTGCTTTCAGTCTTCCTCACTGGCCGTGGCGCGCGTCGACTCGAGGATGTCGTCGCGGTACTGCGCCACTTCCAGCGTGGTGACTTCACGTCCGAGGTGCCTCACACGGCTCAGAAAGACGAAATCGGTGAGATCGCCCGCGCTCTGGAAAACTTCCGTGCCCAGGGCGAACGTCAATCGCTGACGATCGCTTCGATCAATGGATCGGATGCGATGATGATGATTACGGATGCTCGGGAGCATGTCGTATTCATCAGCAAATCCCTGACCGACTTCCTGATGCGACACGAGCCCGCGTTCCGCACCGCTCGCAACGACTTCTCCGTCGAGAAGATGACTGGTCAGCATATCGACTACTATCGTGCCAATCCCGCGCTGAGCCGTACCTTGATCTCTGATGATGGTAAGACCCGCAAGGTGCGTTACGTGATCGCGGGCGAGACGATCGACGTCGACATGTCCTACGTGCGGGGAGAGGAAGGCGACGTGATCGGCCACACTCTCTACTGGAACAACGTGACGGCCGAACTCAAGGGCCAGTCGGAAGTTGCCGAGGTCGTGACGGCAGCGGTGAGCGGTGACTTCTCGCGCCGCCTCGTGACGGATACGAAGAACGGCTTCACCCGCGACATCGCACAGGGAATGAACGCCGTCTCCGAGCGTGTCGAGACCGCGATGCAGGACTTCGCCGAAGTGATGGTGGAACTGGCGCAGGGCAATCTTACGCGCAAAGTCGAAGGAACATACGATGGCGTTCTCGGCCAGATGAGCGAGAGCATCAACTCGACGATCGACCGCCTGTCGGAGACCGTCTCGACCATTCAGGCCACCTCCGTCGAAGTGTCAGGATCGGCCCGCGAGATCAACGCCGGCGCCGACGACTTGTCGCGCCGCACCGAG
>JAIYAB010000101.1 GCA_027489275.1 Hyphomicrobiales bacterium | reverse complement strand
GCCCGCGCCCATCAGGGAGCGGATGGCGGTCGGGGCGGTGTAGAAGATGTTGACCTTGTGCTTGTCCACCACGTCCCAGAAGCGGGAGATCGACGGGTAGGTCGGGATGCCCTCGAACATCAGCGTCGTCGCGCCGTTGGCGAGGGGGCCATACACGATGTAGCTGTGGCCGGTGACCCAGCCCACATCGGCCGTGCACCAGTAGATGTCGCCGTCATGGTAGTCGAACACGTACTGGTGCGTCATCGCCGCATAGACGAGGTAGCCGCCCGTCGTGTGCACCACGCCCTTGGGCTTGCCCGTCGAGCCCGACGTGTAGAGCAGGAACAGCGGATCCTCCGCGTTCATCGGCTCCACGGGGCAGTCGGCGGAGACGCCCCTGGCCGCATCGTCGTAATAGACGTCGCGGCCGGCCTTCATCGTCACCGCGCCGCCGGTGCGCTTCACCACGAGCACGGTCTTCAGGCAGTCGACCTTCTCGGCCGCCGCGTCGACATTGGCCTTGAGCGGCACCTTGCGGCCGCCGCGCAGGCCTTCGTCTGCCGTGATCACCACCGCGGAGGTGGCGTCCTCGATGCGCGAGGCGAGGCTGTCGGGGGAGAATCCGCCGAACACGATGGAGTGGATGGCGCCGACCCGCGCGCAGGCCAGCATCGCATAGGCCGCCTCGGGGATCATCGGGAGGTAGATCGTGACGCGGTCGCCCTTCTTCACGCCGTGCTGCTTGAGCACGTTGGCGAAGACGCCGACCTCGCGGGCCAGCTCCCTGTAGGTGATCGACTTCGACTCGTTGGGGTCGTCGCCTTCCCAGATGATGGCGACCTGGTCGCCGCGCCGGGCCAGATGCCGGTCGACGCAGTTGAGCGCCACGTTGGTGACGCCATCCTCGAACCATTTGATGGAGACGGCGCCGGGCGCGTAGCTCGTGTTCTTCACCACCGTGAAGGGCTTGATCCAGTCGATCCGCTTGCCGTGCTCGCCCCAGAAGGCCTGCGGATCGCGCACGGAGGCGGCGTACATGTCCTTGTACTTCGCATCGTCCACGAAGGCGCGCGAGGCCCATTCGGCCGGGACGGGATACAGTTTCTCGGACATGACGACCTCCCAAAAAGCGCGACCGCCCTTGTGAGCGGTCGTTGGATGCGGGCCGACGGCCGGCGCCGTCGAGAAGGCCGCCGGGGGCCGGCCCGATTTCGCCCCCATTATGAGAAGCCGCCGGCCCTGCGGCAAGGCGGGGCCGATCGCACTTTGGTCGCTGAAACTTTGGGCGCATGGCCGTTTTCCGGCCACGGGCGAGGGGGAATCGACATTCCCCCCGGGCTCGTGTAAGAGCCGCACCTCAACTGAAAACAGCGGCGCCGAACGCTGGCTTGCGGAGACCTTCGGGACCAACCGCCAGGCCGACCGGCAGGAGACAACGATGGATATCATCCAGCAGCTCGAGAAAGAGCAGGCCGAGAAACTCGCGTCTGTTCGCGCCATTCCGGACTTCCGTCCCGGCGACACCGTCCAGGTCAACGTGAAGGTGGTCGAAGGCGACCGCACCCGCGTGCAGGCCTACGAGGGCGTCTGCATCGCCCGCAACGGCGGCGGCATCCAGGAAAGCTTCACCGTCCGCAAGATCAGCTACGGCGAGGGCGTGGAGCGCGTGTTCCCGGTCTACTCGCCGATGATCGAGAGCATCAAGGTGGTGCGCACCGGCAAGGTGCGGCGCGCCAAGCTCTATTACCTGCGCGATCGTCGCGGCAAGTCGGCCCGCATCGCCGAGCGCAAGGACGCCCCGAAGGCCCCCAAGGCCGCGGGCTGAACCCACGCCTCACGGGTGCAAGGTTTCGAGGCCGGGAGCGATCCCGGCCTTTTTCAGAAGGCTCAGCACTCCGACAGGGCGCGCGCGAGGCGCGACCGGGGCTCCATGCGTTCATGCAGGACGCGGCCGACGAAGGTGACGGGCCGGCCGTCGATCTCCCGGACGACATAGTAGACCTTGTGCACGGCAGCCCCGCCGCGCCCCGCCGCCAGCGCGACGTGGCAGGCGCGCAGGCCCGACCGGATGTCCGAACAGTCCTGGCTGGACGGCCGCATGGGGTTTTCGTCGATCATCATCAGGCAGCGTTCGATCAGTGCGGCGTATCGCGTCGCCTGATGGGGTCCGAACGTTTGCCTGGAATGTCGCAGGATGGCGACGATGTCGGCATCTGCAAGGGCGGAAAGGCGAAGCGCCATTCAGGAGGGCTCGTCCAGCACGCCCTTCAGGATGTCCGCGACCGTCCGCCCGGACAGTTCGCCCGCCTCGATCTGGGCCAAGCCGAGATCGATCTCGCGGCGCAGGATGGCAAGCGTCTCCTGCTCGACCTCGCGGTCATGGCGCAGCGCCCGCAACGCATCGCGCACCAGCTCGCTTGCGGAGGCATAGTCGCCGCTCTCGAGCTCGCGCGCGACATAGGCGGCCATTTCAGGGGTGAGGCTGACATTCATGGTCGGCATGACGCTCTCCTCGTCGCAGTTGAGGCTACTAGCATTGGCAAATTTTGCCAAGACCGTCGCAGCGGGCGCTCATCCAAGCCACTTCCCTCCCGTGCCGCCCTTCGCTAAATGAAGCCGCTCAGTGTTCCTCATCCTGTGGGTTCCGCCATGGCTCCGCGCACGCTCTACGACAAGATCTTCGACGACCACGTCGTCGACCGGCAGCCGGACGGCACCTGCCTGCTCTACATCGACAGGCACCTCGTGCACGAGGTGACCAGCCCGCAGGCCTTCGAGGGCCTGCGCATGACCGGGCGCAAGGTGCGCGCGCCGGGCAAGACGCTCGCGGTCGTCGACCACAACGTACCCACCTCCGACCGCTCGCAGGGCATCGAGGATCCCGAATCCCGCACGCAGGTCGAGACGCTGGCCGAGAACGCCCGCGAGTTCGGCGTCGAGTATTACGACGAGCTCGACCGGCGGCAGGGCATCGTCCACATCATCGGGCCCGAGCAGGGCTTCACGCTGCCCGGCACCACCATCGTGTGCGGCGACAGCCACACCTCCACGCACGGGGCCTTCGGCGCGCTGGCGCACGGCATCGGCACCAGCGAGGTCGAGCACGTGCTCGCCACGCAGACGCTGATCCAGAAAAAGGCGAAGAACATGCGGGTCACCGTCGACGGCGTGCTGCCGGACGGCGTGACCGCCAAGGACATCATCCTCGCCATCATCGGCGAGATCGGCACCGCCGGCGGCACCGGCAGCGTCATCGAATATGCGGGCGAGGCCATCCGGGCGCTGTCGATGGAAGGCCGCATGACGGTCTGCAACATGTCCATCGAGGGCGGCGCCCGCGCCGGCCTCGTCGCCCCGGACGAGAAGACCTACGCCTACCTGAAGGGCCGTCCCAAGGCGCCGAGCGGCATGGCCTGGGACATGGCGATGAAGTACTGGGAGACCCTCTCGACCGACGAGGGCGCCCATTTCGACCGCGAGGTGCGCCTCGACGCGGCCAACCTCCCGCCCATCGTCACCTGGGGCACCAGCCCCGAGGACGTCGCCTCCGTGCAGGGCACGGTCCCGCGCGCCGAGGACGCCGCCACCGAGCAGAAGCGCATCTCGATCCAGCGCGCGCTCGACTACATGGGCCTCAAGGGCGGCGAGAAGATCACCGACCTGACGATCGACCGCGCCTTCATCGGCTCGTGCACCAACGGCCGCATCGAGGATCTGCGCGCCGTGGCGAAGATCGTCGAGGGCCGCCGCGTCGCCGCCAGCGTCGACGCCATGATCGTGCCGGGCTCGGGCCTCGTGAAGGCGCAGGCCGAGGCGGAAGGGCTGGACGTGATCTTCAAGGCCGCCGGCTTCGACTGGCGCGAGCCCGGCTGCTCGATGTGCCTCGCCATGAACGCCGACAAGCTGAAGCCGGGCGAGCGCTGCGCCTCCACCTC
>JAIYAB010000001.1 GCA_027489275.1 Hyphomicrobiales bacterium | reverse complement strand
GCGTCCTTCGAGACGGCCGCCCCGGGGGCGGCATCCCCAGGATGAGGAGATGGAGGAGGGGGCGGGGGGGAAGAAGAAGGAGGAGGCTGGAGAGGGGGCCGTGGCTACAGGTTCCGCATGAGCTTCATGCGGGAGGTGAACTCTTCCGCCACGTGCCAGTTCAGCGACGTGATCAGGGTGCCCCGCGGGGACGTGTAGCGGCGGGTGACGCGCAGCGCGACGGTGCCGGGCTCACGGCCGAGGTGGCTCGCGACCTCGTCGTCCATGGCTTCGCCGCGAATCTCCTGATCGGCTTCGAGGATTTCCTCGCCCGACCGTTCCGCGAGATGGGCATAGAAAGGCCCGATGCAGCCCGGAAGCTCGCGGATGAGCGCCTTCAACCGGTCCGGCACGTAGGAGTGCGTGTAGCAGACGACCGACCCGCCGGGCGCGGTGCGGCGGATGCCCTTGATCAGCGACCAGCGCGAGCCCGCCTCGCCGCCGACGACGGCGGCCATGGCCGGGTCGAGCTTCACCCGATCGGTCGAAAGCACCTCGTAGTGGGTGTCGAGCGCGAACTGGAACAGGTCTGCCAGCGAGGACAGAGAGTGGACGTAGCGCGCCTGCGGCTTCGCCGCGACGACGACGCTGCCCGCGCCCTGCCGCCGGCTGACCATGCCCTGCTCGACGAGGCGGCGCAGCGCCTCGCGGATGGTGTAGCGGCTGGCGCCGAACTCCTCGCAGAGATCGCTCTCCGTCGGCAGACTGCGGTCGAGCGGGTAGGTGCCGTCCTCGACGCGCCGGCGCAGCTCGTCGAGGATCTGCACGTAGCGGGGAGGCTCGGCGCCCATCCGCGCGGCGTCAGGTCTGGCGGCGGCCGGCGGGCCGCTCACTCGGTCTCGGCATAGCGTTTCTCGAAGTCCCAGACATCCTTGAACCCGATCAGCTCGTTGAAGGCGGCAAAGGAGAACATCGGGACGCCGGCGGTGGTCGTGCCGTTGTTCTGCAGGTCCTCATAGGCGTTGGTGAGCGCTTGCGCCGTGGCAAGGAAGCCGACGGCGGGCCAGATGGCGGCGGCGAAGCCGATCTCCTGGAGCCGGGCAGCCGGCAACATGGGCGTACGGCCGCCATTGACCATGTTGGCGATGACAGGCTTCTCGATGCGCCGGGCGACCTCGGCGAGCTCCGCCTCGCTCTCCGGCGATTCGATGAAGACGATGTCGGCCCCCGCCTCGCCATAGGCGATGCCGCGGCGGATCGCCTCGTCGAGGCCGAGCGACGTGCGAGCGTCGGTGCGGGCGATGATGAGGAAGTCGGTGCTGGAGCGCGCGTCCGACGCGACCCTGATCTTGCGGACCATGTCGGCCATCGGCACGACGCGGCGGTTGGGCGTGTGGCCGCACTTCTTGGGGAATTCCTGGTCCTCGATCTGGATGCCGGTGACCCCGGCCTTCTCGTAGCCGCGCACCGTGTGGCGGACGTTGAGGAGGCCGCCATAGCCGGTGTCGGCGTCGGCGATGACGGGTGTCTTGGTCATCTCGGCGATGCGGCCGATGCGGTCGATCATCTGGCTGTAGGTGGCGAGCCCCGCATCGGGAAGGCCGAGCGCGGAGGCGACGGTGCCGTAGCCGGTGACGTAGAGCGCGCGGAAGCCCATGCGGTCGGCGATGAGCGCCGAGATGAGATCGTAGACGCCGGGGGCGGCGATGAAGCGCTTGGCCTCGAGATGCTGGCGCAGTGCGGGATCGGCCATGATGCTCCTGCCGGAAGGGACGGTTCCTTGGTTCTTTGTCCGGACATATTCTGCGAGCGCCGTGCGCCATGCAAGCGGGTCCGGCGCAAGGCTGCCGCCGCGGCTTTCGGGGGGAAGAATTTGTCCGGACAGGTTTTCTGTGCCAGCCTGTCCGCCCTGTCCGTCGTCGCGGAATAGTCACATGAGCGAACTCGACATCTACAAGCGCCAGGGTTTTGCCGGCAGCGTGGGAATCGGCGCGCAGCCCGCGCTCGTCATCGTAGACTTCGTGCTGGGCTTCACCGATCCCGCGCATTTCGGCGGCGGCAACATCGGGCCGGCGATCGCGCGAACGGTCGGCCTGCTGGCCGAGGCGCGGGCGAGGCGGTGGCCGATCGCGCATACGCGCGTCGTCTACGCCGACGACGGCTCGGACGCCGGCTCCTTCGCGCGTAAGGCGCCGGGGCTGCTGAAGCTCACCGAGACGAGCCCTCTGAGCCAGATCGTCGACGAGCTCAAGCCCGCGCCGGGCGAGCTCCTGGTGCGCAAGCGGCAGGCGTCCGCCTTCTTCGGCACGGAGTTCGCGGGCTGGCTGGCCTGGCACCGGGTGGACACGCTGTTCGTGACCGGCTGCACGACATCCGGCTGCGTGCGCGCCACGGTGGTCGACGCGGTGTCGCACAACATGCGCACGATCGTTGTCACCGATTGCGTCGGCGACCGCGCCATCGGCCCGCACGAGGCCAACCTGTTCGACATGGGGCAGAAATACGCGGACCTGATGACGGCCGACGAGGTTCTGGCCGCCACCGCCGCGCGCTGACGCGAGGAGACGACGACATGGTCGACCATCAGGGCTATCGCCGGAAATTCGGGGTCCTCGGCCCCTCCACCAACACCATCGTCCAGCCCGATTTCGACGACATGCGCCCGCGCGGCGTGACGAACCACTACAGCCGCATCTACACGCCCAATGCCAACGCGGTGAGCAACGAGAGCTTCCGGGCCGGCGCGGAGACGATCGCCTCCAATGTGCTCGACGCGGTGCGCAGCGTCATGACCTGCGCGCCGGACTATCTCGTGATGGGCATGTCGGCCGTGACCTTCTTCGACGGTGCGAAGGGGGCCGACGCCTTCGTCCGGAAGGTCGAGGACGAGGCGGGGGTGAAGATCTCCGTCGGCAGCCACGCCTGCAGCGCGGCGCTGCGCGCCTATGGCGGCGTGCGGCGCATCGCGGTGCTGTCGCCCTACTGGCCGGTGATGAACACCGAGGTGGCGCGCTATTTCGGCGACATGGGCTTCGAGACGGTGCGCGACATCGCGCTGCAGTGCCGCTCGTGGACTGCCATTGCCGAGGTCGACGACGTGCGGCTGCGCGAGGCGCTGCGCCAGCTCGACGGCGACGACGTCGACGCCATCGTGCAGGTCGGCACCAACCTCTCGATGGTGCGGCTGGCGGCGGCGGCGGAGATGTGGCTCGGCAAGCCGGTCATCGCGATCAACACGGCGACCTACTGGCACGCGCTGCGCGCCAACGGGATCGACGACACGATGGACGGCTTCGGCCGGCTCCTGTCCGACTTCTGATCCGGGAGCCCGCCATGGCTGCCACCGCCGCGCCCGACCTCGCCATCGGCGGCGTGACGGTGCACCGCGTCATCGACATGGACCCCTTCGTCCTGCCGCTGAACTTCATCCTGCCGCAGGCGGAACGGGCCGTGCTCGACGCGGAGCGGGCACTGCTGAAGGATCACGTCGACTTCGATGCGAACACCATCCTGCTCGCCGTTCAGAGCCATCTGGTTCGGGCGGGAGGGATCACCATCCTGGTCGACACCTGCGTCGGCGAGATGAAGCCGCGGCCGCGCCGCTCCGAATGGGATCGGCGCGCGGCGTCCGGCTACATCGCCCGCCTGGCCGCGGCCGGTTGCCGGCCGGAGGACGTCGACGTCGTGCTGTGCACGCATCTCCACGTGGATCATGTCGGCTGGAATACGCAGCTGCGGGACGGGCGGTGGGTTCCGACCTTCCCGAAGGCGCGCTACCTGATGGGCCGGGCGGACCTCGACCACTGGACGGCCGAGGCGGCGCGCGATCCCGCGGTCAACCACGGCTCCTTCGCCGACAGCGTGCTGCCGGTCATCGAATCGGGCCAGGCCGACAGGGTCGATCCGGGCCACGTCGTCGCCGACGGCGCTTCGATCCTGCCGCTGCCCGGCCATACGCCGGGGCAGGTCGGGCTCGACGTGGAGACGGCCTCAGGGACGCGGCTCGTCGTGTGCGGCGATGCCATCCACACACCAGTGCAGGTGCTGCGGCCGGAGTGGTCGAGCGGGTTCTGCAGCGATCCGACGCAGGCGGCCGCGACGCGGAGGGGACTGCTGGAGCGCGCCGCATCGGACGACGTAGTGCTCATCCCCGCGCATCTGCGCGCGCCGGGGATGCGCGTGCGGCGGCCCGGCGGGCAATTCCGGCCGGTGTTCTGCGGCTGCGACGGCGCGGCGCAGGACTGACGGGGTTCAGTCGATCACGGCGACGTCGCGCAGCGACTGGATCATCGACGTTCGCATCACGTAGGTCTTGTGCGCGACGGGATCCGCCACGGTACGGCGCAGATCGTCGTAGTAGGCCTGGCGGGCGGCGGGCTCGCGGGTGTTGAGGATGGCGCGGTTGCGCAGCGTCGTCTGCTGGACGACGTCGAGCGCCACCTTGCGGCGCTGCCGCTCGTAGCGGCCGAGCGTCTCCACCGGCTCGCCCCGCATCACCGCGATCAGCTTCTCGGACAGGTTGAAGGCGTCGTGGATGCCGCCGTTGAGGCCCATCCCGCCGAGCGGGTTGTTCACGTGGGCGGCGTCGCCGGCGATCAGCAGGCGGCCGGACACGTAGTGCGAGGCGACGCGCTCGTGCACGCGGTAGGCCGTGCGGTGCGGCACCTCGTAGGGGACGGCGCGCATCGCCGCGCCCTGCAGCAGCCGCTCGCCGCGCTCGGGCGAAGTGACGTCCGCGTCGGACAGCGACGGGTCAACGGGAAACAGCGCACGCCACACCCGCGCCGTGCGGATCAGGACGAACCATTCGGTGGGATCGGAGATGTAGGCGATGTTGGCGATGTCGGGCATCGCCTCGCGGAAGTCGTAGGTGGTGGAAAGCGTCAGGAAGATCTCGGGGATCGTGAGCCCGTCGAACGCCGCGCCCATGGCCTTGCGCACGACGCTGCCGATGCCGTCGGCCCCGACGCAGAAGGCGCCCTTCAGCGTCTCCGCCGACCCGTCCGGATGGGTCACGTCGAGCTCGACGGCGTCGGCGGACTGGCGGACGGCGGTCGCCTTCGTGCCGAAGCGGATCTCGGCAAGGTCGGACCCTTTCAGCCGTTCGTTCAGCATCTCGCCGAGGCGCCACTGCTCGCACTGCAGGCGGTAGGGGTGGTTGGTCTCGCCCTTCAGCCGGTCCAGCTCGAAGGTCGCGACGACCCCGTCGGTGCGGTCGCGGAACTGCCAGGTGGGGCAGATCAGGCCCTGCGCGATCATGCTCTCGACGACGCCGAAGCGCTCCAGCATGTCGAGCGTGGGCGGGTGGAAGGTCGAGGCGCGCAGGTCGCGCGGAAGGTCCTGTGCCGACTCCACGAGCGTCACGGGGATGCCGGCGTCGACCAGCAGGCAGGCGGCCACGAGGCCGACGGGACCGGCGCCGACGATCAGGATTCTGCTCTTCATCTGTGGCATCCGCGGAGGCTTCCTTGACAGGCCGCGCGGGCCGGTCATCATGGAGTTGTCCGGACAAACATGACCGGGTTCGGCGCGTCCATCAAGCGGCATGGCGCCGCGTCCGGGCCGGCGATCGGCGAAGAGAGGACCAGGCGACCCATGCGCTATCCCTTCGTGCCCATGCCCATGCGCGGCAAGCTGCGCTGGCCGGACGGCAAGCGGCTGGCGTTGATCGTCACGGTCAACCTCGAGTACTGGGACCTCCTGAAGGAGACGAGCGCCCCCTATTACGCGGGCGGGCCTCCGATCCTGCCGGATATGCTGCCCGGCAACATCCCCGACTTCCCGAACTGGTCCTGGCGCGAGTACGGCCAGCGCGTGGGCGTGTGGCGGTTGTTCGACACCTTCGTGCAGGCGGGCGTGCGGGCCAGCTGCACCATGAACGCGAAGATGGCGCTCGAGCGGCGCGCGGTGATCGAGGGCGCGCTGGAGCGCGGCTTCGAGCTCATCCCCCACAACTACGAGCAGGGCGAGTTGCTCTGCCATCTGCAGCACAGGCCGGACGAGGAGCGCCGGGTCATCGGCGAGACGCTGAAGGTCTACGAGCAGGTCGCCGGGCGCAAGGCGAAGGGCTGGCTCTCCTCCTCGCTGCGCGGCACCACGAACACGCCGGCCATCCTCGCGGAGAACGGGCTGGAGTTCTGGTGCGACCTGATGAACGACGACCAGCCCTACATGATCGAAACGGCCTCTGGTCCGATCGTCGGCGTGCCCTATTCAATCGAGATGAACGATTTCACCCTGCTCGCCCGCCGCGGCCTCACCAACGCCGCCGCGCTCGACGCCCTGAAGGAGCAGTTCGACGTGCTGTATGCCGAGGGCGAGCACACGGGCATGATGATGAATGTCGGACTGCACCCGCATGTCATCGGGGTGCCGCACCGGGCGAACCTGCTCAAGCAGTTCCTGCACTACGCCGCGCAGTTCGAAGGCGTGTGGTGGGCCACCCGCGAGGAGGTCGCGGCCAGCTATCGCGGCCAGCACGCCGCGCACATCCCGCCGGGTGGCGCGTCGTGAGCGGCACGGCCGCGACGCTCAAGAAACCGCAGGCGGCGCTGAGCCGCCCCGTTCTCATCGGCGCTGCCATCGTTGCGGCGCTCGCCGTGGCCGTGGCCATCGGCGGCAAGGTCATCGCGCAGCAGATCGTCTCGGGCCTGATGCTCGGCGCGATCTACATGACGGTGGCGATGGCCTTCACGCTGACCATCGGCGTGCTGAACTTCCTCAACTTCACCATCCCGACGCTGTTCATGCTGACCGGCATGGTGGCGTGGGGCCTGGTGCACCGTGGCTTCCTGTCTTTCGCCGGCGGCTGGGCCTGGCTGCTGGCCCTTGTGATCGGCGTCGCCGTGACCGTCGTCGCCTCGCTGATCGTCGAGCGTTTCACGTTCCGCTACCTGAAGACGAAGCATGGCGACGCGACCGAGCACGCCATCCCGCTTGTCTCCTCGCTCGGCTTCCTGCTGATCTTCGAGCACCTCGTTCTGATCGCCATGGGCTCGGAGGCGCAGCGCTTCCAGATCCCGTTCAAGGCGGACATCCACTTTTTCGGGCTGGTTCTCGGCGGGGCGCAGCTTCTCAGCCTCGCGCTGGCCGTCGCAATTGTCGCGGTGTTGACCTACGTTCTCAAGCATACCCGCATGGGCCGCGCGCTGCGTACCATCGCGGAGAGCCCGGACACCGCGTCGCTGCTCGGCGTCGACGTGACCCGCATCGTGCCGGTCGTGTTCGTACTGACGGGGCTGCTGGCAGGTGTTGCCGGCGCACTGTTCACGATCAACTACGGCGACGTCTCGCCTTTCATGGGCGACCATGTCGGCACCAAGGCCATCGCGGCGATGGTGCTCGGCGGCCTCGGCTCGATCTGGGGCGCGATCGCGGGAGGCCTGCTGGTGGGCCTCACGGAGACGCTCTCGATCCACTATTTCGGCGGCGATTCCGTGCAGATGGTGGTGTGGGGCCTTCTGCTCGCGGTGATCATCCTGCGCCCGCAGGGCCTTTTCGGCACGGCCTCCATCGGCAAGGGGAAGATGTGATGGTCGCGCCGGCGCGAGCCTTGCCGACGGCCTGGGCGAACGGAGCCCGGCCATGAGCGGCTACATGGCCGGGATCGTCGCGATCCTGTGCATCAACCTCATCTTCGCCTATGCGATCTTCGTGACGGCGGCGGCCGGCCAGCTCAATCTCGGCGGCGCCGGGTTCCAGGCGATCGGGGCCTACGCCGCGGCCTATGCCTCCAGCGTGCTGATGCAGCCGGTGTGGATCACCATCCCGGCGGCGATGGCGATCACGGCGCTCGTCGGATTTCTGATCTCCTTCCCGGTGCTGCGGACGCGCGGCGTCTACATGGTGCTGGCGACCTTCGCCTTCGCGGAGGTGGTGGCCGGGTTCCTGCTGCGCTCGACGACCTTCGGCGGCGCCATCGGCATGGTGGTGCCCGACCATGTCGGCGTGCCGGTGCTCATCGCCTGCGCGGTCGGGGTGACCCTTCTCGTCTTCTACCTGATGGCGACGCGGGTCGGCCTCGCCATGCGGGCGATACACGACGACGAACCGGTGTCGACCATAATGGGCGTCAACGTGCGGGCGGTGCAGGTGGCGACCTTCACCCTCGCCGGCGCGCTGGCGGGTCTCTCGGGCGCGCTCTACGCGCATCATTTCAGCTTCGTCGAAGCGCAGTACTTCAACGCGCTGTTGTCCATCTACGTGCTGCTCTTCGTGCTCATCGGCGGCACGCAGACGGCGTGGGGACCGTTGGTCGGCAGCCTGTTCTTCACGCTGATCCCGGAGTTGCTCAGGGTTGGCGGCTCGTGGCGCTACGTGGTGTTCGGCGTCGCGATCGTGCTCATGATGGCGATCCGCCCCGAGGGCATCGTCACCCGCCAGCTCGTGGCGCGGCTGTCGCCGCGCAACTGGCTGACCCGCCGCAAGACCGTACTGGGAGAACGCCATGCCGGCTGAGCCGATGCTGCGCGTCTCCCATGTCGTCAAGCGCTTCGGTGGGCTGACCGTCGCCGACGACGTGAGCTTCGACGTGCCGCGCGGCGCGAAGATGGCGCTGATCGGCCCGAACGGCGCCGGCAAGACGACGATGTTCAACCTGATCTCCGGCGTCTATCCCATCGACGGCGGCGAGATCTCGCTCGACGGGCAGGTGATCGACGCCCTGCCTGCGCGCAAGCGCATCGGCGTGGGCCTGTCGCGCTCCTTCCAGAACATCCGGCTGATGCCGCACCTCACGGTGATCGAGAACGTGATGCTCGGCCAGCACGTGCAGGCGACGAGCCTCGCCAGCCTGCTGGCGCCGGTGGGTTGGCAGCGCGGCGGGCGCTGGCGGCGGATGGCGGAGGAGCGGCTGCGGCAGGCGGGCATCGACGTCGATCCCGACAGCGCGGTGTCGGGCCTGCCCTATGGCGTGCGCAAGAAGATCGAGGTGGTGCGCGCGCTGATGAGCGGGCCGCGGCTGCTGATGCTCGACGAGCCGGCCGCCGGGCTGAACCCGCGGGAGACGGCGGAGCTCTCGGCCTTCCTCAAGGGCATCGCTGAGGACGGGCTGACCCTGCTCGTCGTGGAGCATGACATGTCGTTCGTTCATGACCTCTGCGAGCAGACGGTGGTGCTGAACTTCGGCCGGCTGATCTATGACGGCCCGACCAAGGGCGTGCAGGACGACGAGGCGGTGCGCGAGGCCTATCTCGGAACGCGCCGTGTCGCCACCGCGGAGGGTGCCGGCCGTGCTGCTTGAGGTCGAGGCCCTCGACGTCCGCTACGGCCGCACCCATGCGGTGCGCGGCGTCTCGCTCGGCGTCGGGGCGGACGAGATCGTCACGGTGCTGGGCTCCAACGGCGCGGGCAAGACCTCACTGCTGCGCGCGCTCCAGGGCCTCGTAGTGCCTTCGGGCGGGCGGGTGATCTTCGACGGCCACGACATCACGAAGCTGTCGCCGCCGCAGCGCCTGCGCCGCAACCTTGCCCTGGTGCCGGAAGGCCGGCAGATCGTTCTGAGCCTGAGCGTCCACGAGAACCTGCAGATGGGCGCCTATTGCCGCGACGACGGCGGCGTCGACCGCGACATCGACGCCATCTACGACCGGTTCCCCAATCTCGCCGCGCGGCGCGCCATGCCGGCGTCCGTGCTGTCGGGCGGCGAGCAGCAGATGCTGGCGATCAGCCGTGCACTGCTGGCGCGGCCCAAGCTCATGATGCTGGACGAGCCCTCGCTCGGCCTCTCGCCGCTGCTGGTGGAGCGGCTGTTCGGCCTGATCACCGAGCTGCGGGGGGAGGGCATAGCCATCCTGCTCGTCGAGCAGAACACGCATATGGCGCTCGAGGTCGCCTCGCGCGGCCTCGTAATGGAACTGGGTCGCGTCGTGCTCGAGGGGCCGGCGCAGGAGTTGCGGCAGAGCGACCGCCTGGCGGCCGCGTATCTGGGTCACGCCTGAGCCCCGGAGGGGCCGGGCCGGAACAAGGGAGAGGGAGATGGCAATGGGATACAAGGGAGCGCTCTTCGCCGCGGTCGCGGCGTCGGCATTCGCGTGGACCGCGTCGGCGTCGGCGCAGGAGATCGTGCTGGGCCTCGCGATGGTGAAGTCCGGCCCGCTCAAGACGGTGGGCGAGGCGACGGAAACGTCGGTGGACATCGCCGTCGAGGAGATCAACGCCAAGGGCGGGATCAACGGCAAGAAGATCAAGCTCGTGAAGTTCGACACGGGCTCCGATCCTAAGCAGGCCGCGACGGCGACGCAGAAGTTCGCGCAGGACGACAACGCGCTGGCCATCGTCGGTCCGTTCTCCTCGGGCGAGGCGGCCGTCGCTTTCCCAGTGGGCGAGCGCATCGGCATCATCCAGATGCCGAACGCGGCCTCGACGCCCGGCCTCACCGCGAACTTCAGCTACGCGTGGCGGCTCACCGCCGACGAGGGCAAGCAGTTCAACCGCCTGATCGCGACGCTGCGCAACAAGCAGATCAAGATCGAGAAGGCCGAGATCATCTACGTCTCCGACGAGCGCGTCTCCAACATCTCGGGCACGCAGTTCTACCCGGCCATCTTCAAGGCGAACAACATCGCCTTCGGCGAGCCGGTGGCCGTCCAGTACAGGAGCTTCGACGTCGCGCCGCAGGTGGCGCAGGTGCTCGAGCGCAAGCCCGACGTGGTGGCGCTCGCCGCCACGCCCGACAGCGCCGGCAAGGTCATCAAGGAACTGCGCCGCCAGGGTTTCCAGGGCCGCGTCATCGGCTCGCAGATCTTCGCGGACCCGAATGCGCTGGAGTTGTTCGGCCGCGATGCCGACGGCCTGCTGATCGTGGCCGGCTACTGGTCCGACCGCAACGACCTGACGCGCAGCTTCACGAAGAAGTTCGCCGATGAGAACGCCAAGCGCGGCCTCACCACGAAGAAGACCCCGCACCACACGGACGCGCAGGCCTACGACATCGTCTACCTGCTCAAGCAGGCGATGGAGAAGGCGGGCGTGACGGGCGATCCGGCCAAGGTCGCGGCCGAGCGCACGGCCATCCGCGAGGCGATGAAGGGCATCCGCTTCACCGGCGTCACTGGCGACGGCACCTGCTTCAACGCCGCCCGCGATGCGCAGCTTCCGGGCTTCGTCATCGAGATCAAGGACCTGAAGTGGAACCTGTTCGACCAGCACGCCGCCGACCCGTGCCCCGCGAGCTGATCTCGGACACGTGGCCGGCACGGGGACAGCACAGATGAGAGTCGCCGTTCTGGGAGGCTGCGGCGGGATCGGCCGCAGCCTCGTCGCGGCCCTGCTGGCGCAGGGCGACAACGTCGCGGTGCTCGACCTCGCCGTCTCGCTGGAGCGGCATCCTCCGGCGGACGGTGTTGTCGCCATCGCCGTCGACGGCAGCGACGCGGCGTCCGTCGCCGCGGCGTTCGCGGCGCTGGAGGCGCGCTGGGGCGCGCTCGACGGGTTCGTCAACCTGGCCGGATTCATGATGGGCATGAAGCCGCTCAAGGACGTCACGGCGGAGATCTTCGACACGACCATCGAGGGAAACCTGCGCACCACGTTCCTCGCGTGCGGTGCGGCGATGCCGCTGCTGGAGAAGGGTGAGGAGCCGAGCCTCGTCAACGTGTCGTCCGGCCTCGCGCAGTTCATCCGCCCGCACTACGGGCCCTATGCCGCGGCCAAGGCGGGGATGATCGCGCTCACCAAGACGCTGGCGCTGGAGCACGCCCCCAAGGTGCGCTGCAACCTCGTTGCGCCCGGCGCGGTCGACACCGCGTTCCTGCGCGGCGGGACCGGCCGCTCTGACGAGGACGGCCAGACCACCATCGACGTTGCCGCCTACTCCGCCATGATGCCACTGAAGCGGATCGCCGTGCCCGAGGACATTGTCGGCCCGATCCGCTTCCTTCTCGGGCCGGGCAGCCGGTACATGACCGGCCAGTCGCTCTGGGTGAACGGCGGCGCCTACATGCCCTGACGGCGGGGGGATCCCGGCACCGGCGGATCCGCCCTTGCGGTCGCCTCCCGCCGATCTAACCTGACGCGGTGCGGCCGCTCGGGCCGCGACGGGCCGGGACAGCATGAAGATCGACGGCGTTTCTCATCGCACCATCTGGCCGACCACGGACGGAGCCGTCGAGGTCATCGACCAGACGCTGCTGCCGCATCGCTTCGCCGTGCGGCGGCTGGAGACGCTGGAAGATGTCGCCCAGGCCATCTCCACCATGGTGGTGCGCGGTGCGCCGCTGATCGGCGCGACGGCCGCCTGGGGCATGGCGATCGCCATGCGCGCGGACCCTTCCGATGCGGCTCTGGACGCGGCGCATGGCCGGCTCCTGCGCACGCGGCCGACGGCGGTGAACCTGCGCTGGGCGCTCGACCGCATGCGCGCGCGCCTCGCGCCGCTCGCTCCGGCCGATCGCGCCGCCGCGGCCCGGCACGAGGCGGCGTCGATCTGCGACGAGGACGTGGCGGTGTGCGAAGCCATCGGCGAGCACGGCAGCACGCTGATCGCCCAGCGGCACCGGCAGACCGGCGGCACCGTGAACGTCCTCACCCACTGCAACGCCGGCTGGCTCGCAACCGTCGACTGGGGCACCGCGCTGGCGCCGATCTACAAGGCGCACGACGCCGGCATCCCCGTACATGTATGGGTCGACGAGACGCGGCCGCGCAACCAGGGCGCCTCGCTGACGGCCTACGAGCTGGGCGCGCACGGCGTATCGCACACGGTGATCGCGGACAATGTCGGCGGACACCTGATGCAGCACGGCCGGGTCGACATGTGCATCGTCGGCACCGACCGCACGACGCGGCGCGGCGACGTCTGCAACAAGATCGGCACCTACCTCAAGGCGCTCGCCGCCCATGCCAACGGCGTTCCGTTCCATGTCGCTCTGCCGCACTCCACCATCGACTGGACCATCGAGGACGGCGTGCGCGAGATCCCGATCGAGGAGCGCGATGCCACGGAGCTGACGCACATGACCGGCCGCCTGCCGGACGGCAGCCTCGCCACGGTGGAAATCGTCGCGCCCGGCAGCCCAGCGGCGAACTACGCCTTCGACGTGACCCCCGCACACCTCGTCACCAGCCTCGTCACCGAACGCGGCATATGCCCCGCCACGGCCGAGGGCCTGGCCGGGCTGTTTCCGGCGCGGGGCGGGTAGGGGCGGAGCCTCGGGCTGCGGCATCGCAAGGCCCCTCGCCCGACGCCGTCTGCGGCGGGGCCCCCACTCCTGCGCGCGGGCGAGGGGGCGCTCGGACGGGCGAATGGAACCGCGACGGCGCTTTGGCGCTTGTCGTCGAATGGCGCGTTCGGGGTAGAGGGAGGCGCGGCCAGACAGGCCGTTAACGTCCTGTCAGCGTGTCATGCTTCTGTAATACATCCGTCACTTTCAGGAGCGGGACCTTCGACCGCCCATGTCCGCCCAGCTTCTCATCCTCAATCTTCTCGGCGGCGTGGCGCTGCTGATCTGGGCGACGCGCATGGTGCGCACGGGAATCCTGCGCGCCTTCGGGGAGAACCTGCGCCACGTCATCGCCCGCGCGACGGACAGCCGGATCAAGGCCTGCCTCGCCGGTGTAGCGGTGGCCGCGTCGCTGCAGAGCTCGGCGGCGGCGGGTCTTCTCGTCGTTTCATTCGCCGAGCGGGGGCTGATCGCGCTGGCGCCCGCCCTGGCCGTGATGCTCGGCGCCGACATCGGCTCGACGCTGGTCGTCCAGGCCATGGCGGTCGACCTGAAGGCGCTGGTGCCGCTGTTCCTCGTCGGCGGCGTGGCCGCATTCATGCTGTCGTCCTCCGCAACGGTCCGCCAGATCGGACGCATCCTCATCGGCCTGGCGTTGATGATCCTCGCGCTGGGCCTGATCGTCAGCGCGTCGGAGCCGCTGCGCTCCAACTGGCTGCTGGCGATGGTGCTGCGGCACTTGGCCGATTCGCCCGTGCTGGCTCTGGCGCTGGCGGCGGGGCTGACCTGGCTCGTCCATTCCAGCGTCGCGACCGTGCTGCTCTTCGTGTCGCTGGCGGCGGCCGGCGTGCTGGAGCCGGTGCTGGCGCTGACCATGGTTCTGGGCGCCAACGTGGGCTCGGGGCTCATCCCGCTCGGCATGAGCTTCGCGGCGGGGGCCACCACGCGGCGGGTGCTGATCGGCAACCTGGCGTTCCGGCTCATCGGCGCGCTGGCCGCGCTCGCGCTCGTGGACGAAGTGGCGGCGCTGCTGGCGCGGATCGGGGAACCGGCGCGGCAGCTGGCGGTCTTCCACACCGGGTTCAACATCGTGCTGGCGATGATCTTCCTGCCGCTGACGGGCCGCGCCGCGGACCTGCTGATGCGCTTCGTAACGCAGGACAAGGCGCCTGCCGCCGACCGGCGGCCCGAGCACCTGGACGAAGCGCTGCTCGAGCGTCCCGCCATGGCGCTGTCGGGCGCGACGCGCGAGGTGATGCGGCTCGCCGACACGGTGGAGCTGATGTTGCGCGAGGCGATCCACCCCTTCGAGGATCGCGACGACGCACGCCGCGAGGAGCTGCGCAAGCTCGACAGCGCCGTCGACCGGCTGCAGGAGGAGATCAAGCTCTACCTGACCAAGCTGACCCGCGCACCGTTGAGCCCGGAGGATTCCCGGCGCGCCTTCGACCTGATCCTGTTCATTACGAATCTGGAGCATGTCGGCGACATCATCGACAAGAACCTGCTGGTGCTGGCGGCCAAGAAGCAGCGCCTCAACCTCTCCTTCTCGCCTGAGGGCTGGGGCGAGCTGCGCGCCCTTCACGGGCTTGCCGTCGAGCAGATGCGGCTCGCCGTCACCGTGTTCGTGACCCGCGATCCCGACCTCGCGCGACAGCTCGTCGAGGCCAAGGACCAGGTGCGCATCATCGAGAAGGAGGCGACGGAGAACCATTTGCGCCGCCTGCGCGAAGGCGCGGTCGCCTCCATCGAGACGTCATCGGTCCACCTCGACATGCTGCGCGACCTCAAGCGCATCATCGCGCACCTCACCACCGTCGCGCATCCGATCCTCGAGGAGACGGGCGAACTGCGCGAGTCGCGCCTGCGCGGCCGCGCCGTGCCGCCGGCCGACGTGGTCGAGACACCGCGTCCGGCCACGGGGCCGGTGTAGCCTCCGCCGCCGCGTTCGTTTCGCTTCCCCCTTGCCGCCCGCCGCCGCCGGCATGCTACATCTGGCGGCGGGATCTGCGGGAGCGTGGCATGGCGTTCGATTGTCTCGTGCGGGGTGGCGTGCTGGCGGACGGCACGCGGGCCGACATCGGCATCGTCGGCGACCGGATTGCGGCCATCGCCCCTGACCTCCCCGCCGAGGCGGGCGAGATCGTCGATGCGGGCGGCCATCTCGTCTCCCCGCCTTTCGTGGACGTGCATTTCCACATGGATGCGACGCTGTCCTACGGGCTGCCGCGGATCAATCGGTCCGGCACGCTGCTGGAGGGCATCGCGCTGTGGGGCGAGCTGAAGCCGCATCTTACGCACGAGGCGGTGGCCGAACGCGCGATGGCCTATATTGACTGGGCCGTGTCGATGGGCCTGCTCGCAGTGCGCACCCATGTCGACGTCTGCGACGACCGGCTGCTGGCGGTGGAGGCGCTGCTCGACGTGAAGAAGCGCGTCGCGCCGTGGTTCGACCTGCAGCTCGTCGCCTTCCCGCAGGACGGGTACTACCGCAGTCCCGGCGCCGTCGCGAACCTGGAGCGCGCGCTCGACTTGGGCGTCGAGGTGGTGGGAGGCATCCCGCATGGCGAGCGGACAATGGAGGACGGACGGCGCTCCATGACCGCCCTGTGCGAGATCGCTGCGCGGCGCGGGCTGATGGTCGACATCCATTGCGACGAGACGGATGACCCGCTCTCGCGCCACATCGAGCAGCTCGTCTACGAGACGCAGCGCCTCGGCCTCGGCGGCCGGGTGGCGGGCTCGCATCTCACCTCGATGCATTCGATGGACAACTACTATGTCTCGAAGCTGATCCCGCTGATGGCGGAGGCGGGCGTCGCCGCGGTCCCGAACCCGCTCATCAACATCATGCTGCAGGGCCGCCACGACACCTACCCCAAGCGCCGCGGCATGACGCGGGTGCCGGAGATGCTGAAGGCGGGCGTGACGGTGGCGTTCGGCCAGGATTGCGTGCTCGATCCCTGGTACTCGCTCGGCACCGCCGACATGCTCGACGTTGCCTTCATGGGGCTGCACGTGGCGCAGATGAGCAGCCCGGCCGACATGCGCCGCTGCTACGACCTCGTGACGGAGACCCCGGCGCGGATCATGGGCCTTGCGGGATACGGTCTCGCCGTGGGCGCGACGGCGAGCCTCGTCGTGCTGCAGGCGAACGATCCCGTCGATGCGCTGCGCCTGCGTGCCAACCGCCTTGCGGTCGTGGCGAAGGGCAGGCTGGTCTCGACCACGCCGCCGCGCACGGCGACGTTGCGGCTGCCGGGGCGGCCCGCCGCCGTCGACCGTCGTTTCACGCCGCCGACCCCGTAAGCTGCCCCCACGGAGGAGCCATGCAGGACCAGCCCGACCCCCAGCCCCGCGGCGAACTCACCGTGCGCACCATCGCCATGCCGGCGGACACCAACGCCAACGGCGACATCTTCGGCGGGTGGGTGATGTCGCGCATGGACCAGGCGGGCGGCATCGCGGGCGTCGAGCGCACGGGAGGCCGCGTCGTCACCGTGGCGGTCGAGGCGATGAACTTCCTGCGGCCGGTTAAGGTCGGCGACGTGCTGTGCGTCTATACGGAGGTGGCGAGCATCGGCCGCACGTCGATGCGCATCCACATCGAGGCGTGGGCCCGCCGGTTCATGACCAAGGTGCGCGAGAAGGTGACGGACGCCACCTTCACCTTCGTCGCCATCGACGACGACGGCAAGCCGCGGGTCATTCCTCGTCCCGACGACGGCACGCGGGACGTCTGACCGGCGCGCCCAGCGTCAGCCGATCGCCCGGTCGAGGCTCCCGACCAGCCGGTCGACCTCGGCGAGCGTGTTGTAGTGGACCATCGACACGCGCACCACGCCACCCTCGTCCATGAGCCCGAGACGTTCGACGAGGCGGCGGGAGTGGAAGTCGCCGTGGCGGATGCCGATGCGGTCCTCGTCGACCTGCCGGACGATGTCCTGCGAGTCCCGGCCGTCCACCTTGAAGGCGATGGTCGGTACGCGCAGCGCCGCGTCGGACTCGCGGCGGCCGACGATGCGCACGTCGTTGCGCTCGCGCAGCCACGAGAGGAGGCGCTCGGACAGCGCCTCCTCGTGGACGGCGATGGCAGCGAAGGCGCGGTCGATGGCGTGCCTGTCGCCGGTGCCGCCGCCCAGGCCGTCGAGATAGTCGACGATGCCGGTGCAGCCCCACGCGAGCTCGTAGTTGGCGTTGCCGGGTTCGAGCTTTCCGGGGACTTTGTCCTTGCCGTAGAACCAGTGGTAGAGCCCGTCGAGCTCCAGCAGGTGCTCGTGGCGGCCCCACATGACCGCGAAGTGCGGGCCGTACACTTTGTAGAACGAGAAGACGTAGTAGTCCGCTCCGCAGGCCTGCACGTCGACCGCCCGGTGCGGGGCGTACGCGACGGCGTCCACGCAGAGCCGCGCGCCATGGGCGTGGACCAGCGCGGCGATGTCCGCGATCGGGTTGATGGTCCCCAGGATGTTGGAGGCGTGCGTCACGCAGACGAGCTTCGTGCGCGGCCTCAGAAGGGCCGCGAGATCGGCGAGGTCGATCTCGCCCGTCATGGGATCGGCGTGCCAGGTGCGGAATACGACGCCGCGCTCGGCGAGGCCGAGCCAGGGGCCGATGTTGGATTCGTGGTCGAAATCGGTGAGTACGATCTCGTCGCCCGGGCGGATCTGCGATGCCATGGCCGCGGCGAGGTTGCGCATCAGCTGGGTCGTGGAGGGGCCGAAGACGATCTCCTCCGGCCGGGCGGCATTCAGCAGCCGCGCCACCGTCGCGCGGGCCTGGGCGTAGCGCGCCGACGCGGCCTGCGACACGGCATAGCTCGCGCCGAGCTGGACGCTGGTGGTGAGGAGATAGTCGGAGACCCGCTCGGCGACCGTGCGCAGGACCTGCGACCCGCCGGCATTGTCGAAAAAGGCCCAGCCGCTTTCCAGCGCAGGGAAGCTCGCGCGGACGCGGTCGAGGTCGAGAGGCGCAACGGTCACGGCAGGGTCTCCGGAAACGACAAGAACGGCCGACGCAACGCGACGACCGTTCCCACCATAACCGTTTTCGGACCAGCGTCCTCCTCTCCGCGGAGCGGAGAGGGAACGAGGTTTACGCCGCGGGGCGCGGAGCGCGCGTCGGCTTCACGACCTTCTTGGGGGCCGGGAGCAGGCCTTCACGCTGCATCTGCTTGCGCGCCGCCTTGCGGGCACGACGCACCGCCTCGGCCTTTTCGCGAGCCTTCTTCTCGGAGGGCTTCTCGTAGGCCTTGCGCTGCTTCATCTCCCGCAGGATGCCCTCGCGCTGCATCTTCTTCTTCAGCACGCGGAGAGCCTGGTCGACATTGTTGTCGCGGACGAGCACCTGCATTGCGAACTTTCCGATCCTCGGTGATTGCTCCGCGCGACCTGCGCAGGAGAGTTGTGGACGATGCCGTGCCGTCAGGCGCGGCGAATGTCAAGCGTTTCGACCGGTCGGTCGAATCTTTCCGCCAGATGCCAGCGCAATTCGCGCAGCGACTGGTAGGGGTAGGAGCGGTCCACGAGGTGGGATACCTCGCGCGGTCCGCCGTCTTCGTCCGTCCAGAGCCGGGCGACCTTGAAGGTCGTGGCGTCGGTGACGGGATTGCGTCGCGCAGGGCGCGACGTGAACGTGAATGTCATCTCTGGTCTTTCTTGTTCTTGCGAAGCGAGACCAGAAGGGGTGCGCGGGCCGCAGGCCGGCCCGTGCGCTCATGCCGAATGCGGAAGCGAAGACGGCTGACCGTCCCCTGCCGCATGCCTCAACGCTTACGCGGCCTGGATGTTGCCCACGGCGATCTTGCCGGTGCGACGATCCTCACGCGTGTCGAAGGCAACCTTCTGGCCCTCGTTCAGGCTGGTCATGCCAGCGCGCTCGAGCGCGGTTGCATGGACGAACACGTCCTTGCCGCCGTTGTCCGGCTGAATGAAGCCGTAGCCCTTCTGAACGTTGTAGAACTTTACGGTGCCTGTCAGCATCTCACTTCCCCGTCTGGGTCGTTTTCAATATGGCAAAGCCCACGCCACACAGCGTGGCGAGTCCCTGCCGGTCGTCGATGTTTGGGGAGCGTCTGAACGTGCGCCGCGTTGTGCGAGGCGATACGGCCCGATAGTCCGGCCAAATGTCGATGGGTCACTACCTAATGGTTGAAGCCGACATTTGCAAGGCAAGCGTGCCGATCGTGTAAGCGGGAAGCTTACCCGTCCGTCACCCAGCCTATCCACATTGTACAGGCGCGCAACGCTCGCCGGCATCGCAGGTCACGGCCGCACGGCGGGCGTCTCCAACTCCATGCCTCTGGCGCGGGAGGCCAGGTAAGCCTCCAGCGCCGTCAGTTCGGGCGCGCCGTAGGCGAAGGGCTCCGCGCGCACGCCGGTCAGGCAGTTGCGCAGGCGGCGTTGCAGGCTGCCGACGGCCTGCCATTCGAGGCGATAGATCGGGTAGCCGGTGGGATGGGCCTGCGGAATGGGCGCTGCGCCGAGACGGCCGCCGGCGTTGTCGTCGTGGCAGTTGGCGCACGAGAAGTTCAACTGCCCCTGCCGCAAGCGGTAGAGCGCCTCGCCACGCTCGCGCACCGGCGCGAGCCGGGGATCGTCCGGCGGGTCGATCGGCATTCCACGCGAGCGATGGCCGACGAAGGCGGAAAGCGACAGCATGTCGCGCCCTTCCAGCGCCAGCGGCGGGGCCTGTTGGTTGCGCTGCCGGCACAGGTTGATGCGTCCGTCCAGCGTCACCGCCTCGCCCGTCGCGTCGTCGATGGCCGGGTAGCGGGCTGCGACGCCGGGCAGTGCCTGCGCCGCCTCGCCGTGGCAGGACGCGCAGGAGCGCCCCGATTGTCCGGCCGGCTGCGACCACAGCGCCTCGCCCTCCGCCACCCACAGCATGCCCGGGTTGGCGGTGTCGTCCTTCTGCATCGCCTGCGTGTCCGGCCCCATGAAGGCGAAGCCGGAGAGACGGCCGTCGCCCTGCGCCGCGGCAGCCGTGGCCAGCGCGGCCGCGAGCGCGGCGGCGAGAACGCCGCGGCGGGTCATGTCACCGTGATCTGCGCCGTCTCGACCTGCGCGCCGCCACGATCGTCGATCCAGCGGAACGCCACGGTGCCGCTCTCGGTGGCGATGGCAGAGAAGGCGAAATAGGGATTGGCGGACACCGCGGGGAACAGATCGGCGCTGAAGATCTCCTCCCCGTTCCAGGTCACGACGAAGCGGTTGATGATATCGCGCGGGTGAAACCGCCCGTCGCCGGTCGGGCGGTAGCCCGTCTCCATCGGGTGGGACACGAGGGCCCGGATCTCGACGATCTCGCCTTTGCGCGCGGTCTTGGGAACGTTGATCAGGGCGCGGCCCATCGCGGTGCTCCTCAGTTCTCGACGCAGGCGGGGAGGGTGACGATCAGGTCGGCGCTGGCGGACCGGAAGCTGCCGTCGGACAGTTCGGCGATCGCCATGATCGTCTGCGAATCCCCGAGGCGGATCCGCGTCGCCACCTGCGCCCGGCCGTTGCGCGGCGACAGGTGGAAGGTCGCGACAAAGGGCTGCGGGTTCAGCTGGTTGAAGACGCCGATGCGGCGCACGAAGTCGGTTGCGGTCATCGGGCTGTCGACCTTGACGGTCAGCGGCACTGAGTTGCCGTTCTCGACCAGCGCCGGAATGTCGATGGTCACGCGGCCCGGCTCGGCGGCACGGCCGCCGGTGAATTCGGCGATGGCGGCCTTCATGCTGTCGAAGCTCGCGGCGGCCGGGCGGACCAGCGTGATCGCCAGCAGCCCTCCGCCGGTTGCGAGGAGCCCGCGGCGGGTCGGCCGGAATTGCAGGCGCGTCGCGTCCGTCATGGCATCACCTCTTGGGCCCTTCCTTGTCCTGCAGGGTCGCGAGGAAAGCGATCACATCCTCGACCTGCTGGGCGTCGAGGATGGGCCGACCCTCGAACGGCTTTGCGACGCGGGCGAGCCCGTCCGCCCGGTGATACGACGGCATGATGGTCGCCGGATCGATCGCGCGACTGTCGGCGACCCGCAGCCGCAACTGGGCGACGGTCCACCGGGTTCCCGCGCCGGCCAGCGACGGCGCAAGCGTGCCCTGGAAGCGCTGCTCGGGGAACGGCCCGGTGTGGCAGAGCAGGCATAGCCCGCGCTGGCGATCCACCACGATGGCTCGCCCGCGCGCCGGATCCCCGGCCAGCCCTGCCAGGGGCTCCGGAATGCCGTCTCCGACGACCCGAAGCGGGACCGGGGCGCCGGAGCCCGCGTGCGCCGCCGCGACGACGGCGAGGCTCGCGGCGATGAAGAGCATCGGGGCGCGCATTCAGCCGAAGACCTCGTCCGCGATGGTTCTGAACCATGCCTCCGCGTACGCCGCCTCCTGCTCTCGGACAGCTCTCGGGGCATCCGGCGGGCTGGTGCCGCCCGCGCCCTCGACATCCGCGAGCAGGCCGTTGGCCGGGCGGTAAACGCCGGCGACAGAGATCCCGTAGTCGGGCGCGACGAGGCTGTAGCAGGTGTTGATGAGCTTCGGCGGCGCCGGCGTGCCGCCGGCCAGCAGCAGGGCGATGGCCGCTGCGGCGGCCTTGGCCTGGGCGTTGGCGGCGAAGGCCGACTTCGGCATCCCGCCGGCGATCGCCGCGTCGCCGACGACGTGGACGTTGGGCAACAGCTTCGACTCGAATGTCACCGGGTCGATCGGGCACCAGCCGCTGCGGTCCGTCGCGCCGGCGAGGCGCGCGATGGCGCCCGCCCGCTGCGGCGGGATGACGGAGGCGACGTCCGCCCTGTGACGGGCGAACTCGGTGACGACGGTGCGCTCCGCCGCGACCACCTCGGTCGCCTTGCCGCCCTGCGAGAGGCCCACCCACTCGATCAGGCCGGGATAAAGCTCCTGCCACGCCTGCTGGAACAGGCGCTGCTTGGAGAACGTGTCCTTCGCGTCCAGCACGATCAGCTTCGAGCGCGGCTTCTTCGCCTTGAGATAGTAGGCGATGAGGCTTGCGCGCTCGTAGGGGCCGGGCGGGCACCGGTACGGGTTCGCGGGGACCGACATGACGACGGTGCCGCCGTCCTCCAAGGCCTCGAGCTGGCGGCGCAGCAGGAGCGTCTGCTCGCCGGCGCGCCAGGCGTGCGGCATGACGGCGGCCGCCGCCTCGTCGTAGCCGGGCAGCGCCCCGTCGAGCCGGACCTCGATGCCGGGGGCGAGCACCATCCGGTCGTAGTCCAGCACGGTTCCGTCGGCGAGGCTCACGCGACGCCCCGCCGCGTCGATCCCGACGGCTGCAGCGGCAACGACGACGACGCCCTCGGCGCCGAGGGTCGCGTAGTCGAACTGCTGCTCGGCAATGCCGCGCAGGCCGCCGATGACGGCGTTGCTCAACGGGCAGGCGGTGTAGACGGGGTTCGGTTCGACGAGCGTCACGGCGAGCCCGGCCCGCCGCAGTTCGCGCGCCGCGGTTGCGCCGGCAAAACCGCCGCCCACGACCACGATCCGCGCCGGAACCTGCGCCAACGCACGCGGCGCGGCGAGCGTGACGGCGCCGAGCGCAAGCCCGCGCAGCACGTCGCGGCGGCTCGGGCGCGCGGGCGGTTTCACGGCTTCGCCTCCGGCTTCACCGCCGCCCACCATTCGGCGATGGCGCGGGATTCCTCGGGCGTGAAGCCCTTGGCGATACGTTGCATGACGGTGGCGGGGCGGGCTCCCGTCCGGAATTCTTCCATCGCTGATGCCAGATCCGCGGCCGGGCGTCCGGCGATCGGCGGCCCGACGCTGGCGGCCGGCGACGCCCCGTGACAGCCGGAGCAGGCCGTCGCGCCCGCCGGCGCCGCGAGGCCCGCGGCGGACGCGGCTCCGGCCGAGAGGCACAAGACGGCTACCGCCGCGGCAGCGCGGCGGTAGCCAAAGGCGAAACCGGCGGCGCAGGGGCGCCGCCGGTTGTGGTTTCGCGCGGCGCTCACGCCTTGCGGATGTCCTGGTCGCGGAGCGGCGTGGAGCGGATCCGCTTCCCGGTGGCCGCAAAGATCGCGTTCATGACGGCCGGCGCAGCGACGAAGATCGTCGGCTCGCCGACGCCGCCCCAGAACCCGCCGGACGGCATGACGATGGACTCAACCTTCGGCATCTCGTCCATGCGCATGATCGGATAGGTGTCGAAGTTCTCCTCCTGCACCTTTCCGCCCTTCACCGTGATCTCGCCGTGCAGCGCCGCGGTGAGGCCGTAGGCGAAGGAGCCCTCGATCTGCGCCGCGATCTGCTGCGGGTTGACGGCATGGCCGCAATCCGTCGCCGCGACGATCCGGTGGATCGTGAGCTTGCCCTTGTCGTCGACCGACACCTCGGCGCAGGCGGCGACGTAGCTGCCGTAGCCCATGTGCTGGGCGAGGCCGCGGAACACGCCGGCAGGCGCCGGCTTGCCCCAGCCAGCGCGCTCGGCCACGGCGTTCAGCACGGCGAGATGCTTGGGGCTCTTGGCCAGCATCTTCTGGCGAAGCGCCAGGGGATCCTGTCCGGTCGCGTGGGCGATCTCGTCGACGAAACACTCGAGGTAGAAGGCGTTCTGGTTGTTGTTCACGCCGCGCCAGAAGCCGGGGGGGACCGGCGGCGTGCGCATGGCGTGGTCGATCAGCAGGTTGGGAATGGTCGTGTAGCCGAATACGCCCTCCGTGCCGGTCGCGTTCAGGCCCTGGAAGGT
>JAIYAB010000454.1 GCA_027489275.1 Hyphomicrobiales bacterium | reverse complement strand
CCCGTCCCCGTCGCGACGGCCGGGCGGGCCGGCGTTGAGCGCCCCGGCCGCGGGGGAGAGGCTCCGCGTCCTCCCGGAAGGACATGCCATGCGCACCGACACCGCCCCCGCCGTGAAGCTCGACGACTACCGGCCCACGGACTGGCTGATCGATACGGTCGACCTCGTCGTGCGCCTGCATCCGACCGACACGCGCGTGACGGCGACGCTGGCGCTGCGGCCGAACCCGGCCGGGCGGCCGGGCGCCCCGCTCTCGCTCGACGGCGACGAGCTGACGCTTGCGGGCGTCAAGGTGGACGGTTTCGTCCTGCCCGACCAGGCATGGCGCGCCTGGCCGCACGGACTGGAGATCCCGAATCCGCCGCCGGGCCCCTTCACGCTGACCCTCGACACGGTGGTCGATCCCACGGCAAACACGGAGCTGATGGGCCTCTACCGCTCCAGCGGCGTGTATTGCACCCAGTGCGAGGCGGAAGGCTTCCGCCGGATCACCTACTTCCTCGACCGGCCGGACGTGATGGCGGTCTACACGACCCGCATCGAGGCTGACCAGGTCGACTGCCCGGTGTTGCTCGGAAACGGAAATCCGGTAGAGAGCGGCCCGCTCGGCGGCGGGCGGCACTACGCCGTGTGGCATGACCCTCACCCCAAGCCCGCCTACCTGTTCGCGCTGGTCGCCGGCGACCTCGGTCACGTGCCGGGCTTGTTCACCACGCGCTCGGGCCGGCAGGTCGAGCTCGGCATCTATGTCGAGCCGGGCAAGGAGAACCGCGCCAGCTATGCCATGGACGCGCTCGTCCGCTCGATGGAGTGGGACGAGCGGGTGTGGGGCTGCGAGTACGACCTCGACGTCTTCAACATCGTCGCCGTGTCCGACTTCAACATGGGCGCGATGGAGAACAAGGGCCTCAACATCTTCAACGACAAATACGTGCTGGCGACGCAGGAGACGGCGACCGACGTCGACTACGCCCACATCGAGGCGATCATCGCGCACGAATACTTCCACAACTGGACCGGCAACCGCATCACCTGCCGCGACTGGTTCCAGCTCTGCCTGAAGGAAGGGCTCACGGTCTACCGCGACCATGAGTTCTCGGCCGACATGCGCTCGCGCCCCGTCAAGCGCATCGCCGAGGTGCGCGGCCTGCGCGCGCAGCAGTTCGCCGAGGATTCGGGGCCTCTCGCGCACCCGGTCCGACCGGATTTATATCGTGAAATCAACAACTTTTATACGTCGACCGTGTACGAGAAGGGCTCCGAGCTGATCCGCATGCTGCGCAGCCTCATCGGCGACGCGGCCTTCCGGGCCGGCATGGCGCTTTATTTCCATCGCTGCGACGGCACCGCCGCCACCGTCGAGGATTTCCTGGCCTGTTTCGCGCAGACCAGCGGGCGGAACCTCGAGCATTTCTCCCTGTGGTACCGGCAGGCCGGCACGCCGACGCTGAAGGTGCGCGCGCACCACGACGCCGCCGCCGGCACCTACCGGCTCGACTTCGCGCAGGCGACGCCGCCGACGCCGGGCCAGCCGAACAAGGCTCCCGTCGTGATCCCGGTGCTGATGGGCCTCGTCGACCCCGAGACGGGCGACCGGCCGCTGACGGTGGAGGGATGCGGCGAGCTGAAGGACGGGCTGTTCGTGCTGACGGAGGCGGCCGGCTCGCTGACCTTCACAGGCGTCCCGCGCCGCCCCATTCCCTCGCTCCTGCGGGGGTTCTCCGCGCCGGTGAAGCTCGACATGCCGATGTCGCGCGAGGACCTGCTGACGCTGTTCCGCCGAGACAGCGACCCGTTCAACCGCTGGGAGGCGGCGCAGACCTTCGCGACGCAACTGCTCGTCGACGCCGTGGCGGCCCATCGTGCCGGTCGCGCGCCCGCGTTCGATCCGCTGTATCCGCAGGCGCTGGCGGAGCTCGTGGCCGCCGGCGACGACCACGCCTTCGTGGCACAGGTGATGACGCTGCCCTCGGAGTCCGACCTCGCCCGCGAGATCGGCGCGGACATCGACCCCGACGCCATCGTCGCCGCCCGCAGGAGCCTGCGCGGGTTCGTGGGCGGGCGGATCGGCGACGCGCTGGTGGCGGCATGGAGAGGGCTGGCGACGGACGTGTCCTACGTCCCGGATGCCGCCGGCTCGGGGCGGCGGGCGCTGCGCAACGCGCTGCTCGACCTCGCCACGGCCGGCGACGCCGCGCGGGGCGCTGCGCTGTGCCGCGAACAGTTCGACGCGGCCGACAACATGACCGAGCGCTTCGGCGCGCTCGTCGCCGCGGCCCAGGCGCCGGGCAAGGCTCGCGAGGCGATGCTGCTCGACTTCGAGAGACTCTACGGGGAAGACCCGCTGGTCCTCGACAAGTGGTTCGCGCTGCAGGCCTCGATCCCGGAGCCCGGCACGCTCGACCGCGTGAAGGGCCTGCTGGACCACGAGGGCTTCTCGCTCGCAAATCCGAACCGCACGCGCGCGCTGATCGGCACCTTCGCCACCGCGAACCTGTCGCAGTTCAACCGTGCCGACGGCGCCGGCCACGCCTTCGTCGCCGACGTGGTCATGCGGCTCGACGGCCAGAACCCGCAGGTCGCCGCACGCATCCTCGGCGCCTTCCGGACGTGGCGCTCGCTGGAGCCCGTGCGCCGCGCCAGCGCCGAACAGGCGCTGCGGCGGGTCGCCGCGAAATCGGATCTGTCGCCGGACGTGGGCGACATCGTGATGCGCTCCCTCGCCTGAGGCGGGAGCACGTCCCGTGCGTTGCAGATTGAGCGACGGCGCCTTGCCCGCCGTTGATTCGCATAAGTTGCGCCGGTTGCTCCGCGCAACTTCGGTCAATCCGACAAGCGTTTGATTCCACGGGCCGAAACCGCATTTTAAGCGGCCCTGCGGAGCGAAAGCCGAACCGCGCTTCAAGCCTTCATTAACCTCTTGCCAAATCAACGCCGCCGGATTCAGATCACGGTGATTCGGGTAGATGCGGCACGTCGAACCGAAGGGCGTATGGGGAATCCGAAAGGGGCTAGGCATGGCGCGAAGCATCGCGGCCATATCGCCGGCGCGTGTGGACTCGGTGGGGGGTCTCGCGCGTTGGCTGGCGCATCCGACATACCAGCAGCTCAAACGGTTCGAGCCCTGGTTGCGGATCGTCGTCCCTGCGATGCTCGCGGCGTTTCTCGCCGCTCTCGCCTACGTATCGGTGGTGCAGGTGTCGACGAGCCGCACCGAAGCGGTGTCCGACGCAGCCGGCGACATCGACGTCCTTGCCGCCCTCGCCGCCACCGACCTGAAGCGGCCCGACCCGGCCTTCGCGACCGTCCGCGAGCGGCTGGCCGCGATCGTCCCGCATCATGCGCTGCGTCACGGCCGGTATGTCCTCGTCTCCGATGAAGGCGGCGTCGTCGTCGCCAGCATGCCGCCCGGTCTCGCCCCCGGTGTCCAGCTCGTCGACGTGCTGGGTCCGACCCAGCCGCTCACGACCTTCGCCGAGCGCGCAGGGGTGATGCAGATCACCGTCCCCGGCAACATTCCCTCCATCGCCACGGTGCGCACGCTCGACCACGGCCTCGGGCAGCTCGCGGTCGTGCAACCCATCACCGGCGTCCTCGCCGTTTGGCGCGCCAAGACCACGTCCTTCCTGATGCTGGTGGGCGCGGCGGCGCTCGTGCTCGCCGGGATCGGCACCGCCTATTTCTGGCAGGCCTGGCGGGCCGGCCATGCCGACGCCCTGTGCGACCGCGTGCGCCACCGGCTCGACCTCGCGCTGTCGCGCGGCCGCTGCGGCCTGTGGGACTGGGACATCAGCCGCGGCACGATCTACTGGTCCGACAGCATGTACGAACTGCTCGGCTACGAGCGGCAGAGCGAGTTCCTCTCCTTCGGCGACGTGAACCGCCTCGTCCATCCCGAGGACGGCAATCTCTACGTGCTGGCCGACCAGCTGGCCGCGCAGGAGGCCACGAACGTCGACCATGCCTTCCGCATCCGCGCCGCCAACGGCGACTGGGTGTGGCTGCGCGCCCGCGCCGAGCTCGTCCGCGACGGCGAAAACCGCGACCCGCATCTCGTCGGCATCACCATCGACATCACCGAGCAGCGCCGGCTCGCCCAGGAGACGGCCCGCGCCGACGCGCGGCTGCGTGACGCCATCGAGGCGATCTCCGAGGCCTTCGTCCTGTGGGACGCCGACAACCGACTCGTCATGTGCAATTCGAAGTTCATGGCACTGCACGGCCTCGTGCATGACGACGTGAGGGCCGGCCTCGCCTATGACAGCCTCGCCGGACGCCTGACGCCCCCCGTCGTCCAGAACCGCCTCGATGCCGACGGCGCGTCGGGTGGCGCCTGCAGCTACGAGGCGCTGCTGCCCGACGCGCGCTGGCTCCAGGTCAACGAGCGACGCACCAAGGACGGCGGCTACGTCTCCGTCGGCACGGACATCACCCAGCTCAAGCGGCAGGAGGAGAACCTGCTCGACAGCGAGCGCCGCCTCACCGCAATGATCGCCGACCTCAAGCGCTCGCGCCAGACGCTGGAGCTGCAGGCCCAGCAGCTCGCCGACCTCGCCGAGCGCTACCTCGAGCAGAAGGCCGAGGCCGAGAGCGCCAACCGCGCAAAGTCCGAGTTCCTCGCCAAGATGAGCCACGAGCTGCGCACGCCGCTCAATGCCATCCTCGGCTTCTCCGAGATCATGGAAGCCGGCATCTTCGGCGCGCTCGGCAGCGAGAAATACACCGGCTACTGCCGCGATATCCGCCGCAGCGGCGAGTACCTGCTGGGCCTAATCGCCGACATCCTCGACATGGCCGAGCTGGAGGAAGGCCGCGTCCGCATGGATCGCCAGACCCTCATGCTCGACGACGTGGTCGACGAGGCCCTGTCCGAGGTGCGGGCGCTGGCCCTCAGCCGCAACCTGAACATGGAGGCGGACGCGCTTCCGGGCACCACGATCCACGCCGACCGCCGCGCCATGGCGAAGATCCTGCACCACCTGCTGAGCAACGCGATCAAGTACACCCCCGAGGGCGGCCGCGTCGCGGTGCGCGCCCGGCGCGTCGGCGAGGCGGTGAACCTCTATGTCGAGGACAGCGGCGTCGGCATCCCCAAGGATGCCCTGCCCAAGCTGGCCCGCCCCTTCGAACTCGTGAACCTCGACGCCAGCAAGCCCTCCGAGGGCTCGGGCCTTGGTCTCGCCATTGCCCGCTCGCTTGCCGAGCTGCATGGCGGCGGCCTGCGCATCCGCTCCTGCGAGGGCACCGGCACCATCGTCCTCGTCCACCTGCCCACCCGCGCCCGCACCGGCTTCGAGATCGTCCAGAGCGCGCTGGCCTGACCGGGCCGGAGACGTCCGTCATCTGGCGCCCGTCTACGGTCCAGCTCCATAACTCTCCTCATCCTGAGGAGGCCGCGTCAGCGGCCGTCTCGAAGGACGCAGGATGATGCAGCGGCGGGATGGCGCGACTGTGCCATTGTGCGTCCTTCGAGACGCGGGCTTTGCCCGCTCCTCAGGATGAGGAGATTGCAAGGTGCCGGGGGAAAAGATCTGGGGAGCAAGCGCCGCCTACGCGCCCAGCACCCTCTCCAGCACTGCCCGCACCTCGCGCTGCGTGTCGCGCAGGTCGCGTTCGAGCACCTTGAAGTCTGGCAGCCCCACCACCGCCGCCATGCGGCGGCGCAGCCCGGGGGAGAGTTTCGCGGGGTCGAAGCTGCCGGCCACGCTGAGGCGCTGCCACTGCATCACGTCGCGCATGAGGTCATAGGCGCGCCGCAGCACGGCCATGTCGTTGGCATCGGCGAGGTCCGCCGCAGCGGCCGCGGCCAGGATCTCGCCCGTGTTGCGCGCGGCCACCGCCGGATGGCCCCCGGCATGGAGAAGCACGAGAACCTGCGCGACGAACTCGATGTCCAGCAGCCCGCCGGCGGCGAGCTTCAGGTCCCACGGATCCGCCTCGCCCTTCTCCTGCGCCACCAGGCGCCGCATGGACAGCGCGTCGGCGCGGATCGTGGAGGGGTCCCGCGGCGTCGCCAGGACGGCCGCGATGGCCGCCTCCACCTCGCACAGGAAAGCCGGATCGCCCGCCACCGGGCGCGCGCGGACCAGCGCCATGTGCTCCCAGGTCTCCGCATCCGTGCGCTGGTAGGCGATGAACCCCTTGTACTGGGTCGCCGCCGGTCCCTTGTTGCCGGACGGGCGCAGCCGCATGTCGACCGCGTAAAGCGTGCCGCGGCGCGTCGGCACCGTCAGCGCGCTGATGAGGCGCTGCGTGAGGCGGGCGTAGTATTGCGAGGCGTGGAGCGGCCGCGCGCCGTCGCTCTCGGCGCGGTCCTCGTCGAAGTCGTAGAGCACGACGAGATCGAGGTCCGAGGTCGCCGTCATCTCCCGCGAGCCGAGCCGCCCCATGCCGATGACCGCGAGCCGCCCGCCGGACACCCGGCCGTGCTCCCGGGCGAAGCGCCGCGACACGTCGTCGAGGGCGATGCGGATCACAGCCTCCGCGACAGCCGCATGCGCCCAGCCGACCCGCTCGAGCGAGAGCGCGCCCGACAGCGCCCGTGCGCCGACGAGGAACAGCTCGTGCTGGCCGGCCTCGCGCAGCCGGTCGAGGACGTCCTCCAGCAGCTCGCTTTCGCCCACCGCGTCGGCGATGCGGCGCGTCAACGCCGCGACGTCGAGTTGCGGCGCGCCGAAGGCCGGGTCGATCAGCGCGTCGAGAAGGTGCGGCCGGTGCGCCACCGTCTCGGCGAGCCGCGGCGCCGAGCCCAGCAGTTCGGCGAAGAGCGCGAGCACGGGCTTGTGCGAGCGCAGGATGGCGAATAGCTCCACCGCCGCGGGCATCCGGCCCAGCGCAGTGTCGAAAGCGGCCAGCGCGCCGTCCGGGTCGGCCGTCTTGCCGAAGGCCTTCAGCAGCTTGGGCACCAGCTCGGTCAGCACTTCGCGGGCGCGTGGGCTCGTCACCGCCTGCCGTCGCCCGAAATGCCAGCCGCGCACCGTCTCCGCCGCGGCGGGCGGATCGGTGAAGCCCATGCGGCGCAGCGTCGTCAGCGTCTCGGGGTCGTCCGTCGTTCCGGTGAAGACGAGGTTTCCCTCGCTGGCGGAGAGGTCAGCGCCCTCCTCGAACAGGCGGGCGTAGTGCTTCTCCACCGTCAGCGCCCGCGTTGTGAGCGCCCTGGTGAACCGCCGCAGGTCGGGGAAGCCGCAGAAGCGGGCGAAGCGCTTCAGCCGCGCCTCGTCGTCTGGCAGGCGCTGGGTCTGCTCGTCCGCCACCATCTGCAGGCGATGCTCGATCGTGCGCAGGAAGCGATAGGCCTCCGCCAGCTCCGTCTCGGCCTCCGGCGAAATCCAGCCGTCCTCGCGCAGCGCCGTCAGCATGTCGAGCGTGCGCCGGCCCCGCAGCTGCGCGCGGCGCCCGCCGAAGACGAGTTGCTGCGTCTGCACGAAGAACTCGATCTCGCGGATTCCGCCGCGGCCGAGCTTGATGTCATGGCCGGCGACCGCGATCGTCTCGTGGCCCTTCACGGCATGGATCTGCCGCTTCATCGCATGGATGTCGGCGATGGCCGCGAAGTCGAAATACTTGCGCCAGATGAACGGCGCGAGGTCGGCGATGAAGCCGTCGCCCAGCGGTAGGTCGCCGGCCACCGGCCGCGCCTTGATGAGCGCGGCGCGCTCCCAGTTCTGGCCCACCGTCTCGTAGTAGGCGAAGGCGGACGGCAGCGCGATGGCGGTCGGCGTCGAGGCCGGGTCGGGCCGCAGGCGCAGGTCGGTGCGGAAGACATAGCCGTCCGCCGAGCGCTCCTGCATCAGCTTCACGAGGCCCTTCACCAGCCGCACGAAGAACGGCGTCGCCTCCACGCCTTCCGCCAGCGGCGCCGCGGCGGGATCGAAGAACACCACGACATCGATGTCTGAGGAATAGTTCAGCTCGGCCGCGCCGTGCTTGCCGAGCGCCAGCACCACCATGCCGCAACCGCGCGCGGGGTCCTCGGGATCGGCGGGCACGATGCGCCCCTGCCCGGCCGCCTGCGCCAGCAGCCAGCGCACCGCGCACGCGGCCGCCGCATCGGCAAAGCCGGCCAGCGTCGCCGTCACCGGCTCCAGCGGCCACGCGCCGCCGATGTCGGCCAGCGCAACGAGCAGCGCCACCTCCTGCTTCGCCCGCCGCAACGTGCGCATAAGGTCGTGCTCGCCCGTGGCGGTGCGCCACGCGGTCGACGTCTCCGCCAGGATGGCCGTCGCGCGGTCCTGCGGATCGGACGAGAGAAGCGCGTGCAGCCGCGCCGGATCGCCCGACGCCAGCCCCCACAGGAACGGCGAATGATCCGCTATTCCCTCCAGCAGCGCCTTCACCGCCGGTCGCGCCCCGACAAGCGCCGCCAGCGCCTCCGCTCCCGAATCCCCCACCTCCGCGAGCAGCTCCGCCACCCTGCGCGACGCGCCGCGCGCATCCGCGAGGACGGGAGCGGCGGTGATGCGGTCGGCGAGCATGGCGGTCATGGAGGGGCTGTCTGGCTGAATATCAGGCAGATATCCCACGCCCGCGCCGCCGCGGCCATCCCGGAAAAGTCCGGGGCCCTCCGCCCTCAGCCCGGCTTCCTCTCGGCCGGCAGCACCAGCACGGCGCGCAGGCCGGGCGCGTTGTCCTCGAGGCGCAGCAGGCCGCCGTGCAGGCGGGCGACGGCGGCGGCAAGGGAGAGGCCGAGGCCGAAGCCCGGGCGGGTGCGGGCCCCTTCGAGGCGGACGAAGCGGTCGAGCACGCGGCCGCGGTCCTGTTCGGGAATGCCCGGCCCGCGGTCGGCCACCACCAGCTCGACCGTCTCGCCCCGCCGTGCCGCCGATACGGTGACGCTCGCATGGTGCGCGGGGTCGTCGCCCGCAGGCGCGTATTTCAGCGCGTTGTCGACGAGGTTCGCCAACGCCTGGCCGACGAGTTCGCGCGATCCCACCACCTGCACGCCCTCCGGCTCCCCGGCGATGTCGATTGTGAGCGCGACGCCCGCGTCCTCGGCCACGGGCTCGTATAGTTCGGCGACGTCGCGCGCCACCTCGGCCACGTCGAAGGAGGCCATGCCCTCGCGGGAATTGCCGGCCTCGGCCCGGGCGATCATCAGCAGCGCGTTGAACACGCGGATGAGGTTGTCGGCCTCCTCGATGATGGTCTCCAGCGCGACGCGGTAGTCGTTCGGGTCGCCCGCCGTCCGCAGCGCCTCCTCGGCGCGATTGCGCAGCCGCGTGAGGGGCGTCTTCAGGTCGTGCGCGATGTTGTCGGAAACCTCCTTGAGGCCCTTCATCAACTCCTCGACACGGTCGAGCATCAGGTTGAGGCTGCCAGCGAGACGGTCGAACTCGTCATTCGTTCCGGCGATCGCCAGCCGGCCCGACATGTCGCCCGCCATGATATTGCGCGACGTGCCCGTCAT